>LKMM01000073.1 GCA_001563885.1 Natrialbaceae archaeon B1-Br10_E2g27 | reverse complement strand
TCGACCTGTTCGAACAACTCGAGGTAGGCCTCGAGGGCGTCGGGTTGGGGGTATCGGCCTGGATGTGGGAGAAACGAGACGCCACCACGCTCGTCGATTTCGGTGGCGACCTCCAGAAGGGATCGTCCACGGCCGTGTCCGAGATCGGTGCCGAGACTCACGATGTCGTGGCGTTCGTCGATTCCCTCGACGGTTCCACGCAGTTCGGCACCCTGTATCGGGATCATTTTGCCTCCGGTTTGCCGTTCCCATTGTGACCAGGGCCAACTGGTCACCTCGAGGTCCTCGAAGAAGGATTCGTCTTTGTGTTTGGTCCCGTCGACGTAGTACTCGTGTTCAGTCAGGGCGAGGGCGCTGTAGCCGGCAAACTGGTACTTGTCGATGAGCTCACCCGGCGTAGAACGCATCTGCTCTCCACCGTCGGCTATCTCGCCGGGTGGGTCGTGGGCGGCTGACGCCGGATCGATCCGGTTTCGTGGCTCGTGGCAGTGAAACTGGGAGAGTGACTGGTCAGTACGCACCCAGTCGACGGCAGCGTAGGGGTTGACTGCGACGGGCGATCGGCTTGCTCGTGAGCGGGTAGTCCTCATTTTTTGTCTGGGTGTGGATTCGTTGCCGGCCGCTGATCGACACGGCAGTTGGAGTGTGGATCGTCACTGTGGACGGATGACTCTCGGCGTTCGATCGTCCACGTGTTTTGAGGCGGTGTGACATCGGTGGCCAGCATTAGACTCCGCTTCAATTGGCGACTGTTCGCCACAACGATCGACCACGGCCTTTGCCACACATCTCACGAACCAACTGAGACCCAATAACGCTGTATATGTGCCATACGGAGGACTCTATACCGCTCTACAGATAGGGCAACCGACGGGACGACTGTCGTATCATTCGTACAATGGTTTCACTGGTTTCAGTTTACTGAGTCAGCAACGACCCAGTATTGTAAACTATAGGTGGTTATATTCTCGGGTTTTTGGAACTGTATGCAGTTATATGAATGCGCAGGCCAGACTGGCCTCTATGACTCGTACTGGCAATCGCGACCCAGGTGGGATGAGTCGTCGTGTCGCTCTCACCACCGTGGGGGGTCTCGTTGGCACCACTCTTGCAGGCTGTTTGGGATCTCCTTCTCGCTCAGTAGGTGTTTTGGCGGCCGGAAGTCTCGCACGGACGTTCGAAGATTACGTTGGTCCGGCACTCGAGGAGGAAACTGGCATCCAGGTTCATGGAGAGTATTACGGGGCCAACGCAGTGATGCGGATGGTCGAAGATCGAACGAAACATCCCGACGTTATCGTGAGTGCCGATGCAACGCTCCTTCGGGATCGGTTGTACGACGAGTTCACCGATTGGGACGTTGAGTTTGCAACGAACAGCGTCGGTATTGGGTACAACGAGGAGACCGCGTTCGGACAGGGGCTCGACGACGGTGACTCCTGGCACGAACTGGCGCTGGAAACGGAGAAAGGAGATATTTCGATCGGAGATCCCAATCTCGATCCACTTGGATATCGCGCCGTGCAGGCGTTCGAGTTGGCAGAAAACGAATACGACCGTGATGGCTTCCGAGACACGATGATGGATCTTGTGTACGAAGAACCCGAAGAACCGCAGATGATGGCCGGGGTGGAAACCGGATCTCGGGCAGCATCCATCGTCTATCACAACATGGCGGTCGATCACAACATGCCATTTTTCGAGTTCCCCGACGAGTACAATTTTTCCAATGTCGAGTTGGCTGACCAGTATGCAACGGTCGAGTTCACGACTGACGAAGACGGATACACTGCAGAAGGGAGACCAGTAGTATACAATGCAACGGTGAACGAGGAGGCTGACAACCCCGACGCTGGTCACGCCCTCATCCAGTTTCTCATCGACGAATCCAACTTGCTCGTCGATGCCGGGCTAACGGTTGGAGACAGCTTCCCTCGCCCAGAAGGTGACGTTCCGGAGGAAATTACCGTATGAGTCTCGCTAGACTCTCTCGAAGCCAGCAGTCAAACCGCCTCCCGGAACTACTCGTCCCTGCGGCTTTGGGGACACTCATGCTCATCTACTTCGCTGTCCCGTTCGTCGCATTTCTCACACGGGCTGGCACAACAAACATCATTACGGGATTATCTACGCCGGAAGCGCAGGTAGCGATTCGTAACTCGTTGCTTACCGCTCCGATTTCGACGCTCATTGCTACCGCCTTCGGCGTCCCCCTCGCGTACGTCCTCGCTCGAGCGTCGTTCGTCGGGAAGCGACTCGTCGAGGCGCTCGTGATCTTACCGCTCATCGTGCCACCTGTCGTCGGTGGCGCGATGATCCTCACCGCCGTCGGTCGGTTTACCCCAATCGGTTCTGCGGCAGCGACTCTCGGTATCTCACTCACTGATAGTTTGATCGGAGTGATCCTCGCACAGACGTTCGTCGCCGCCCCCTTCGTGATTATCACCGCCCGTGCCGGATTCGGTGCTATCGACGAGCGATTAGAACAGGCCTCCAGATCGCTCGGCTATGGGCCACTCTCGACGTTCTGGAACGTCTCACTCCCGCTCGCTCGTGGCGCAATCATCGCGGGAATCATCCTCACGTTCGCACGAGCAATCGGCGAATTCGGGGCGACGATGATGGTTGCGTACAATCCGCGGACGATGCCAACCCGAATCTGGGTTGACTTCATTGCCGGCGGAATGGATGCCATCGTTCCCGTAGCACTCGCCCTGCTCGGAATAACCCTCGCGGTCCTCACAGCAGTGCAACGGTTCGGTCGCGTACCGACGGTGATCGATCGATGATTCTCGAACTCAAGCAGCTCACACACCGATACGGTGACGAACTGGCAGTCGATGACGTCTCGTTCGAACTCGAGGAAGGCGAACTTCTCGCCCTACTCGGTCCGAGTGGTTGCGGGAAGACAACGATCGTTCAGGCAATCGCCGGTCACGTCCAGCCGACGGCGGGACGGGTCGTCCTCCGTAATCGAGACGTGACCGAAGCGTCGCCCGAAGATCGTCACGTCGGGATCGTCTTTCAGCAACCGACGCTGTATCCGCACATGACCGTCAGCGAGAACGTCGCCTACGGGCTTACAGCGCGCGGCGTCGAACCGAACCAGCGGGATGAACGAGTAAGCGAGTATCTCGAACTGGTCGATCTCACAGAGCAGTGGGACGCATATCCATCGGAACTGAGCGGCGGTCAACAACGTCGAGTCGAAGTCGCCCGAGCACTGGCACCACAACCCGATGTATTGTTGCTCGACGAACCGCTGTCAGCGCTCGACCGACAGTTACGTGAACGACTACGTAAAGAGATCGCCCGCATACAGACCGAGACCGGCGTGACGACCCTGTTCGTCACCCACGATCAACAAGAGGCGATGGCGCTTGCCGATCGACTCATCGTCATGAACGATGGTCGCGTTTCCGGCTCTGGAACGCCTCGAGCGCTATATGGATCACCGCCGACACCGTTCGTGGCGTCGTTTCTTGGACGGTCGAACACGTTCCCGGCGACAGTCGTTGCCCAGCAACCGCCCACCCTTCGGGTGGGAACCCACAAACTGACCGTATCCAATCAAGAACTCTCCGTTTCAGCGGGAACGTCTGTTACGTGTCACATCCGTCCAGACGGGCTTTCTGTGATCGCTCCCGGAAGTGAAAACGGTACGGCACTCTCACTCGCCGGTGAAGTCGTGACTGTCACAGACGTTGGCCGTCGATACGACGTGACGATTAGGACAGAACGGAGCGACGAGTTCGTCGTAGAGACAGTCGAACGTCCCCCGGAACCTGGTGAGGAAATCACACTCGAGTTGCCACGAGATCGAATTACGATATTCGAAACCCATGACCACGATCGCGGTAGCACCACTGGTGTACCTGAACATTGATGTATACCTAACAGCAGGTCCGCTCTCCGAACGAAGCGCTGAGATACCACAGATGATACTGCTGAGAACGAACGGGCTCGTGTTCGACTCCAGTCAATAGGCCGTGATGTATTGATCATCTCGTTCGGCATGTTTGCGTTTAGTCCAGTATCCTCGAGCGAACGTGACGGTAAGTCACCCGGTCTATCCCTGCTCGAGCGAGTCGATCGTCGTGGGCGTCGCTCCCGCCGGTTGCCACCAGATTGTAGGCCTCGATCGCCGCCTCGACAGGCGCGACGTCGACGGCCTGGTCGTAGGGATAGGCGAGTTCAACGGCGTCGAGTTCTGCGGTAAGCGCCAGTGCGCGCTCGGGTTCGGCGTACCGAAGCGGGTGTGCGAGTCCGACCAGCCCACAGGCCTCCGAGAGCACGCGCCGTCCGCGATCGAATTCTGGAACCGGCCGCGGGACGTGACATGGACAGCCATCGCCGATGAGTTCGTCTCTGGCCCGCCGGCAATCGTGGGGCGCGTCGCTGCGGTCGATCGCGCGGGCGATGTGTGTGCGATGGATGCCGGGTGCCACATCGACGTCCAGCTCGACACCAAGTTCGTCTTCGACGCAGGCCACAATCTGTCGCGCGCGTTCGACCCGGTTCGTCTGCACCGTCTCCAAAAGGTCCTGCAGGCGCTCCGTTCGACGGACGCCGTAGCCGAGCAAGTCAACACGCAGTGAGCCAGTCGTCACGCCCAGTTCGATGCCGTGGACGATCTCGATCCCCTCGAGTGCCGTCAGTGGACGGGTCAGATCGGGATGGACTCGATCGTGATCGGTGACGGCTACCGCCTCGAGGCCGGCCCGTCTGGCGGCGTCGGGAAGCCGCTCTATGGTGAGCGATCCATCCGAGTTCGTCGTGTGGACGTGGAGGTCTGCGACGACCATCTCAGGCAGAGGATGCCACTTGTGGCTCCAGTTCGGTCGTCACGTCGTCCATGATCCGCTCGATCGTCTGATCGACACTCTCGTTTACGATGATCGTGGCTCCGTTCGTTGCTCCCTGCTCGACGATATACTCCTGGAGGGTTCGGATGTCCTCGAGGTTTGCAATGTACCGTTTGGCGTTCCTGTTGCTCGCGTTTGCTCTGCTCTGAAATCGTCTGGCGTGTTCGGCTTTGTCTGGCACCTCGAGGACGTACTGAAAGACGTGACAGTCGTCTCGATCCGCCATCCCCAGATATCCCGGAACGACGTGGACACCGTCGACGATCGAGTTGACGCCCTCTTCGACGCCTCTGTCGATAACTGGCTTGATTCCCGTGCTCACGACATCGACCTGCTGGTTGAAGCCGTAGATGAGCGGATCATCGACCAGGTCAGCTTTCACCGTTTCGTCGGCGTTGAAACTGGACCGGTATAGCGACGGAACCAGTTCCGCCGACACCATATTTCGCATGATCTCACGGACAGTGTCGGTCTCGACGATCCGGTTGATGTCGAGTCGGTGGGCGAGTTCGACCGACAGGGTCGACTTGCCGATCCCGGCGGGACCACCCAACAGAATAAACAGTGGTTTCTCAAGCTCCGACAGCTGTCTCGTTACCCGATAAAATCGCTCTTCTCGCTTGAATCCTCTCTCCTGGAGTTTCTGCTGGACCCGCTGTTGGATCTCTTTCGAGTGGACGACCGCGACCCGATCGAGTTCGCGTTCGATCTCCCTGACGATTTCGTACCGTTCTTCCAGCGGCAATCCAGTGATCGAAAGCGAGGTGGCAAGCAGTCCCTTCGAGAACGGGTGGCTGTTCCCGTCTTTGCGTACGTCGGTCATTCCTCCGCTCTACGGTCGGCGAGTGTTTGTTCACAGAGTGAGAGTACTCCTGCCTCCAGGCTGTCGACGCTCCCGCGGATCGGCGTCGCTTCGTTGTGCATAAACACGATCTCCAGCCCGTGTTCCTTTGCATACCGCCCAGCGACGTCGATCGAGGCGGCTTTGATCTCCGTGAGCAACACCTCAGCCGACCCCATCCCGTCGTCTAGGTCAGCCCGGAGTTTGGGCCGGTTCGAGAGGTTGGTGGTTATGCCGACGACATCACAGCCGTATTCTTCGCGGAGGGTGGTTTCGATCGTGGGCGCGACCGACTCCGGTGCAGTCGTGGCAACGAAGACCGATCGCCCGGAGACATCTTCGCCGGGCTCCGGTCGAAACGTCGTTAGTAGATACTCGAGATCCGGAGCGATACTGGTGATCCCTTCCTCGATCTGGCGGACTTTCTGCTCGCTTGCAAGCGGCGCTTCGCACATCGTCACGACTGCCAGATCAGCGGTTTGTACGCGATACTGCCCGAAATACTGGAGAATGTGCTCGAGCGGTTGGGCTGCTCCGATGAGTACGATTCTCCCGTCCGTCTCGACTGGGGGCATCGTCGCACCCGATCCTTCCATGATGACGAAGCCGTCGGCGAGAGCACTCGCCTGCTCGGCACCTGCGACCACGTTCGAGGCGACGGGATTGCCCGCCATGCCGCCACCACACCGCCGGCAGCCGACGGTGGGCACGCCGGCGAGCAAGGCGTCTTCTAGATAGTCCGAGGCCGCGTGTTCGCCCCGTTCTGCCAGGTCGATGAGCGCATCCGCGTCGATCGTCCGCTCGCTCGTGTCGACGACGACCGGGTCGGGCGGCCCACCGCGACCCATACAGACCATCGTCGGATCGTAGCCTTCCTCGTCCATCGTCCGGGCGATCGAGACGCCTACGGCAGTTTTGCCGATCCGCTTTCCCGTCCCGATAACCGAGAGACTCGGCTGTTCGAGCACGTCGTTTGCCTCCGGACTCTCGAAGACGAAATCCGCACCCACGTAGTCAACACCGTGAGTCAGGATCGTCGAGGCAATCTCGAATCGATCCCCGTAGGTCACCACCGGCTCGTCCGACAGGTCGACGACGATCGCCGGCTCCTGATCGAGCAGTGCCCGTTCGATCGCGCCGAGAACGTCGCCATCCTCCCCGGTGTAGATCTCGGCAGTGTCCGTGGTTCCGCCCGTTGCCAACTCCGCCGTCGGATCTTCGATCTTTTCGGTTCCACCCAGAAAGACGAGACCGGAGACGGTCGCGCCGTGTGACTCGAGCGTCTCGAGCGTTGCCGTCGTAACCGGTGGGTAGTGTTCGCCGTCGACCAGACAGACGACGTCCGCCGTGTCGAATCGCTCGAGGACAGGGTCGGACAAATGCAGAGGGATTTCCGCGTCGGTCGAGTGTTCGCTCATAGGGTACCGACCGTTCCAACGCCCGCCGACAAAAAGCACCAGCCGTTACATAAGCGTCCCTAGAGATGTACTGATCGTGTACTTGAAAAGCCACACTGTTGTCGAAGGTGACTCGCTCATCGGCGGCCCCCTCCGGGACAGCGCCCGACCGATAGGCTCTCTGCTGTCGATTGTTGCGTCAGTAGAATTGTGCGTGGGTGATGTCCACGAAGGGAAATCACCTGCATCGTCGTTCGGCGGCGATACCGCCTCACGGTTCGCGGCTTGGGCCGCGTAAGCGATGCGTGGGACCGGATTTGAACCGGCGGACCCCTACGGGACAGCGCCCTCAACGCTGCGCCGTTGGCCTGGCTTGGCTACCCACGCCCGCTGTGTCTTTGTGCTGCATTCATCCGTATCCATCGGGGTTACAAAAGCCCTTTCTTTTTCTTCGCCGCCTGCGCTGGGCTCACACGCAACCCACAGGAGCGCAGCGTTGAAATGTACCTGTTGCGAAAAGCTCCCATGGCAAAATACTCGACGGGTTCGTCCGGCGGTGGCGGTGGGACGAACTGCGAACTCTGTGGCGCAGAGAGCAACTCGCTCAGGCTCGCGTCCGTCGCCGGGGCCGAACTCGAGGTCTGTCCGGACTGTGCGCCCCACGACGACAGCCAGACGACCACGAGCGGACAGCGCCGAAGCAGCCAGAGCGACGAACAGAGCCGGAAAAAAAAGGCCGCCCAGAACGTCGCCAAGGCAAATCCCGTCTGGGACGGCGACTCAGAACACTGGGAACAGGACGGGACGAACTACGACGACGACCCGCTTCCGTATCTCGTCTCCGAGTACGGCACGGTCGTCATCGAGGGTCGCAGAGAGGCTGGCCTCCAGCGTGAGGAACTCGCCGAGGAACTCGGCGTCCGCGAGAAGGATATCCTCGCAGTCGAACAGGGCCGGGCGACACAGGCCGGGATCGGCGGCGGACTCATTTCGGCCCTCGAGGAGTATCTCGACGTGACACTTTCTGAGTGAGCGCTACCGACGTTCGACGGCAAACGAGGCCATCCCTGGCGAGAGCAATCGGCGAGTAGGCTTTTGATGGCTGCGGACGGACATGAGTTGATGAGTCCCCCGACAGCAGAACCGTACGTCACGCGATTCGAAACGAAAGTCACCGCAGTCGATGGCCACCGTGTTCGCTTAGAGCGCAGCTATTTTCACCCCGAAAGCGGTGGCCAACCGGCCGACAGGGGGACGATCGGCGGCGTTTCGGTCACGGACGTTACCCTCGAGGACGGTGAGGCTGTCCACCATCTCGCCGACTCGCCCCGGCTTTCGGTTGGACGGCGCGTTCTGTGTTCGATCGACCGACCGTTTCGACTCTACTGTATGCGCGCCCACACCGCCGGTCATCTTCTCTATGGCGCGGCGAAACGAACACTCGCCGACGTCACCTACGAGGCGTTCGATATCGACGAGCAACGCGTTCGGGTCGACCTCGAGACGACCAGTAACGTCGACGACGAGACGATCCTCGAACTGAACGAACTGCTCGTCCGGACAGTCTGGGAGGCCCGTCCAGTGTCCTGGGAGTCGATCCCAATCGACGCGGCGCACAATCGTGCGGACGTGACCTTCGACGGGACGACAACCCGCGAGGCTGCCGACCCCGATTACGTCGGGATCGTCACGATCGGAGCCACTACCAACGGTCGACAGGCCGACCCGAGACGTGATGACACAGACGAGCCGTGGGACGTCACGGCCTGTAACGGAACGCACGTTCGAAATACACGCGAGGTTGGGCCGGTGACGGTACTCGAGTGGTCACGGTCACGATCCGGGACGGTCCGGATCGAACTCGTCGTCGGCGAACGCGCCATCGAACGGCGAACGCTCGAGAAACGAATCGCCGTCGATCTAAAACGAGCACTCGGGAATGATATCGACCGCGTCTCGGATGATATCGGTCGTCTCGTCGACGGTGAACGGTCCGATCCAGTGGTCACCGATCTTGAGTAGCGTCGGCAAAACAGTACCGTACTCGCCCGAGGGGGTGTGATTTTATTTGATGAGAGAGCAAACGCCAGCACACGATGGGAGGACACGTTGATGGGTCGATAGTTTGGACCTCGAGGGATCGAACGACCGCCAGAGGTGAGTATCGTGAGTGACGTTGAGTCGGTCAAAACGCAACTCGTCGAGAACGGCGTCATCGCGGTGATGCGCGGGATCGACGTCGACGACGTTGTCTCGGTCGGGCGAGCCCTCCAGGAGGCCGGCGTCGGCGGCCTCGAGGTTACCGCCGACGAGGCCCACGCAAGCGAGAAAATCGCGGCACTCGACCGTGAACTGGGCGGGACAGAAGCAATCATCGGCGCGGGGACCGTCCTCGATGCGCCCACCGCCCAGTCGGTGATCGACGCCGGCAGCGAGTTCGTCGTCTCACCGCATACGGAACCCGAGGTCATCCGGACGTGCAACCGTCACGGCATCCTCGTTGCACCTGGAGTTATGACACCGACGGAAGCAGTCAGGGCGATAGATGCCGGCGCGGACGTCCTCAAGATGTTCCCTGCATCGACGATCGGCCCGGGTCACATCGGTGCGCTGAGTGGCCCACTCGGTGATATCGACATTATCCCGACCGGGGGCATCTCACAGGAGAACGTCGCCGACTACCTCGAGGCGGGTGCCGTTGCCGTTGGTGCAGGCAGTGCGCTC
>LKMM01000072.1 GCA_001563885.1 Natrialbaceae archaeon B1-Br10_E2g27 | reverse complement strand
GGTCAAACAGGTGTTCGAACTGGTGGGCCGGCCCCTCGACGACGACGACGGTGAGTTCGGCTCCCAGCCCCGATGTGATCCGTTTGATCAGGTGGACGGCTTCATAAAAGCCCTCGTGATGGTCGGCACCGATCGGAACCACGACAAAGATACGTCGCGTGGTGTTGATCGGATGGCCGAGTCTCGAGATGAGCACCGGCAGTGTCGTCCGTTCTAAGACCTGATCGATGATACTCCCGAAGACGCGGTGTCGGAAGCTATCCCGGGCATCCCACCCCATCATGATCTGGTCAGCCCCGACTTCGACTGCACCCTGGACGATGCCGGAGGCGACGTTGTGGTTGACGCGGGTTTCTGTCTCGATTGGGATTTCAGCGGCACTGCCAACAGCGGCCAACGCCTCGAGTTCTTGCCGAACACCGGCAACTCGCGTCTCCATCTTGTCGCCGCTTTCGGGCTGGACGACCGTCATCACGTTTACCGGGTTCGTCCCACGCTCGCCTTTGATAACGAACGCGAGTTCGAGCAAGCGTTGCTGGAGTTCGGCGTTGTGCGAAAGCGGCAACAGGATCGTCGGATCTTTCGCCCCGCCATCGTCGTCTTCGACGTCGCGCTCGAGTGCCAGTCGGTTTGCGGCGCGTTCGGTCAGCCACGGGCTCGCGACGGCGGTGACGAGTAACATCAGTACGACGGCATTGAGTATCTCCGGCCCGAACAGCCCGGCGTCGAAACCGACGAGGGTAATCGCCAGCGCCGCAGCGGCCTGTCCGATCGAGAGGCCGAAGATAACGTCACGTTCGTTCCGGGTATAGCCCTGAATCCGGGCGACGAGCCAGGCGGCGGCTCCCTTGGTCACGATCATGACGGTGATGATGAGTGCAGCCGTTCCCAGGGTATCGAGCCCGTCGAAGATGACGCCGGGGTCGACGAGCATGCCGACGTGAAAGAGGAAAAACGGGATAAAGAAGGCGTTGCCGACGAACTCGATGCGATTCATCAACGTTCCGCCTTCTGGAATCAGCCGGTTTACGGCGATGCCGGCGATAAATGCGCCCAAAATTGGCTCCAGATCGAGCACTTCGGCCAGACTCGCGGTGGCAAATATTGCGACCATCACGAACAGAAACTCGAAGTAGCTCTCTTCGCTGAAATTCTGGAAAAACCACCGCGAGGCTGGTGGCAAGACGAACAACGCGCTCCCAAAGAGGATCACAAGCGAGAGCCCAACCTGGCCAAACAGTAACACAGAGAGGTCACCACCGATCGAGCCGAGAACGACCGCAAGCACGATCAACGCGATCGTATCGGTAAAGAGAATGCCACCGAAGACGGCCGTCACCGCCCGATTTTTCGTCACCCCAAACCGGTTGACGATCGGATACGCAAGCAAGGTATGGGAGGCAAACACCGCCGAGAGCAACATCGATGACTCGAGGTCGAGTCCCAACACCGTCTGTATCGCAAACGTCCCGACGAAAAACGGGAGGAAGAAACTCGTCAGTCCGAACAGGGCGGCGTTTTCGGGTGCTTGCTTAAAGCCGCGGATGTCGAGTTCGAGACCGACGGTAAACAGCAGGTAGATCAGCCCAACCTCCCCGAGCAGTTCGATTGCATCGGAGTGTTCGACCAACTCGAGAGCACCGGGGCCGACGGCCGCACCGAAGATGACGATTCCGACGATGCCGGGCTGGCCGAACCGTTTTGCAAGCAGCGGTCCGGCCAGAAAGACGGCCATCGCGGCAGTAAAGACCAGTACGGGCTGCTCGAGGGGGATCTCGAGGACGGCAGGAACCAGAGAGAGCGTCATCAGTGGATTAGTGTTGGGCTACGATTTATCGACCGACGCTGATGGGGCCTCGGCGACGATCGGTGTGACGTTCGTGATGGATCGACTCGGAACAGTGTAATCGTCGTGAGAGGATGATCGGACGGCTAATAAAACGTTGGTTTTCAGTCGCCAATGGCCGAATGTGGACATTTATGGTCGACGATCGCGGTTAGGAATTCAATATTCGTAGCATTAGTGGAATTGGGTGGGCGAATAGACGGTTTATATCGATGGTCGGTCCCAGTCGCCGCGCAGTTCGACCCCATATATAACTCGGCCACAGTAGCACAGTCATCGGTATGACCGTTCGCTACAAATGTTGGCTCGAACTGTGATACTGCCGGATGTACGCCGTGAATCGCCGCCACGGGGTGGCGATCATACAGTTCCGTCCGATAGTATGAGGACTCGTTCACTGCAGACGACTTGCAGCCGTCGTCGGCTCTCGACGACGATTGAAACTCTCGAGCGAAGGAATTTCATAGTAGCTCTGGGAAACGGGGGAGTATGAAGCGTCGGCTCAGAGACGCGGCCCGTCGGCGAGTCACGATCGACACCCGATCGCTGGCTGCGTTCCGTATCGCCGCCGGGATTCTCATCATCGCAGACGTGCTGTTGCGCTCTCGTAACCTCGAGTTTTTTTATACCGACAACGGCGTGATGCCCGTCTGGCTCGCACGCGAACTCACTCACGAGTACGCGCCGTCGGTGTTTTTCCTGTCGGGGTCGCCGTCGGTGACGGTGGCGCTGTTTGCCATCCACCTGCTGGTCGGGGTGGCGCTTTTGTTCGGGTATCATACCCGCATTATGACTGTGTTGGCGTTCGTCTTCGTTATCTCGTTAGATCTTCGGATGCCGCTTGCGACCAGCTATGCCGATATCCTGTTTCGCCATCTGTTGTTCTGGGGAATGTTTCTCCCATTGGGCGAGCGGTTTTCGCTCGATGCGCTCCGACGGTCTGAGTCACCTGCAGATAGCTACACTGGCCTGGCCGGCGCGTTCGTCCTCATACAGATGGTGGCGATGTATATCTCAAACTGGAGTCACAAAATCCCCTGGCAAGACGAGTGGTTGAGCGGCGAGTCGCTGTATGGGATTCTTCACTACGATAGTATCTCGTGGCTACTCGGCCCGACCCTTCGGGAGTTCCCACTTCTGATGCAACTCGGCAGCATCACGTGGTACGTGTTGATGTTCATCGCGCCCCTGTTGCTTCTGTTGGTCGGTCGGCCGCGATATCTCCTCGCAATCATGCTTGCCGGTAGTCACCTGTTTATGGCTTCGACCGTCCGTATCGGCGCGTTTCCCTATGCCGCACTGATGGGGCTGGTTCTTTTCTGTGGCCCACGGGCGTGGGCTGACGCCCGCTGGATCGTCGACCGTATAGGCGTTTCCCCCCGACTCGATTCGGCCGCAGCGGCAATTGGTCGTCGGGGAACGACCCTCGATAAGCGACTTCCACGGGTAGAGATTCCCGAGACGCCAGCAGTCGAACGGTTCCGAACGCCAGCGACGGTTTTTGTGTTGACAATCGTGATAATCTCTGGTTTGTTTATCATAATTCCAACACTCGGTACCACTGGCGTCGTCGATGAAGAGACGACGGATTCACTGGGAAGTGAGGTACAATCAGCCCAGTCACTTCTCAAACTGGATCAACCGCCGTGGCGATTCTATCAGGGACCGACCGGATCCGACGAATACTACGTGTTTGTCGGCGAGCGGTCGGACGGTACCGTCGTCGATGTCTACAACGACCGGGAGCTCGCGTGGGACCGCCCACATGGACACTACAATTACAAGCAACTCGACACGTACCGCGAACGATTCTACATGTACGCCATCGAAAACCGTGCCAATCCCGACTACAGCGACGAGGCCGAGGAGGTTTACGCCGAGTATCTCTGTCAGAAGGCCGCTTCGGATGGTATAGAACTGACTCACATAAACATGTTTGCCATCGAGGAAGATACCGATCTCGATGCACCAAACGAGTACGAAGCGTACGATCGAGAAGCGGTGTTAATTCATGCTCACGGCTGTGGTACTAACGAGCCGACAGATATTGCGATTCCACCAGCGGAGTTTACACCCGACCTCGACGAGGACGACCGCGAGGAGATCGAACACGACGACGATCGACGGTATACTGAGGAACTGGGCGAAGCCTGATACCGACAGCTGTAGTCTCTTATCGGTACAACAATCCCTTCAGGGGCAACTCACTCTCTCGGCTTTCCGAACAACCTCATAAATAATACATAAATACCATTTCACTAGCCACTACAGCGCCGGTTGCAGTCCGTCTTTGCCTGTTCGCTTTACATACCATCAAAGGACGGAACTCAGACACAAATATCGGAGCTTGATTCGCCAATAAATTACGATATAGTCAAAAGACAGTCCGTATTTCATTGATATGTCCTCCAGGACTCAATTTTTGTTTCGAACGATCAGTCCAAAATTACCCAGATACTACTCCCTTCGGTAGCCCGTCTATAGTAATGAGTTCTGGGTGTTTGAGACTCATCCATGCCCAGTTATTGGTCAGATCACACGGTGTCCGGTCGAGGACGGCGACTGTCCACCGCCTCGCACAGCGATATCCGCCCACGTGCTGGAAACAATCCGCGTGATCGCTCGAACGAATTGGCCCTCCCATCGCCCAGCGTGGTGAGTGTCTGATGTGTGGAATCATCGGTCACGTCGGCAACGGTAACGCACTCGAGACGCTTCTGACCGGCCTCGAGAATCTCGAGTACCGTGGATACGACTCAGCCGGCATTGCGATACAGAACGGGTCGGGAATCGAACTCGAGAAACGCTCCGGCGAAGTCACCGAACTAAAAAATGCGGTCGACCGGAGTGTGCTTGAGGGCTGTGTCGGAATCGGGCACACCCGCTGGAGTACCCACGGGCCGCCGACGGACGCAAACGCCCACCCGCACACGGACGAGGCCCTCGACGTTGCAGTCGTCCACAACGGCATCATCGAAAACTACGCCGAACTCAGAGCGTGGCTGAAATCGGAGGGCTATGCGTTTACCAGCGAAACCGATACGGAGGTTATCCCACATCTCATCCAGTACTATCTGGATTCGGGTCTCGAAGGCGAGGCGGCGTTCCGGTCGGCAATTGCGGATCTCGAGGGCAGTTACGCGGTTACCGCCATGATCGCCGGCGAGCAGGTCCTCTATGCCGCCCGAAAGGGATCGCCGCTGGTCGTCGGCGTCGAAGACGAGGAATTCTTCCTCGCGAGTGACGTTCCCGCATTTCTCGAGTACACAGATAGCGTCGTCTTCCTCGAAGACGGTGATGTCGTCGTCGTTGATGAAAGCGGCGTCGAGTTCACCGACCTCGAGGGGAACCCGATCTCGCGTGAACCCGAAACCGTCGACTGGGATCCCGAGCAGGCTGGAAAAGGGACCTACGACCACTTCATGCTCAAAGAAATCTACGAGCAGCCGACGTCACTTTCCCAGGCGATCGAGGGTCGGATCGACGGTTCGAACAAAAGGATTTGCCTCGAGAGCTTCGATCCAGGGACGTTCACCGACGTCGAGAGCGTCCAACTCATCGCCTGTGGGACTTCCTACCATGCGGCGTTGTACGGCGCGTTTACCCTTCGTCAGGCAGGGATTCAGGCGACAGCCGTACTCGCAAACGAGTACAGCGTCGCGGCACCGCCGGTCGACGACGACACGCTCGTAATCGCAGTCACCCAGAGTGGTGAAACTGCTGACACACTAAACGCCCTTCGAAAGGCGACAGCGGAGGGTGCACGAACGCTTGCCGTCACCAACGTCGTCGGCTCGACTGCCGCCCGCATGGCCGACGATACGCTCTTTATCCGCGCTGGCCCCGAAATCGGTGTCGCCGCCACGAAGACCTTTTCGTCACAGGTCGTCATGCTCACCTTGCTCGCCCAGCGTATCAGCGAGGATCGATCCGGCGACCCTACAACCGACCTCGAGTCGTATCTCCCTGAACTGGCACGAACCCCGAGTGCAATCGAGACCATCCTCGAGCGCTCCGATGCAGGAACGATTGCCGAACGCTACGCCGACAGTCACGCGTACTTTTTCATCGGTCGTGGGCTTGGCTATCCCGTTGCACTCGAGGGCGCATTAAAGTTCAAAGAGATTACGTACGAACACGCCGAGGGCTTTGCCTCTGGGGAACTCAAACACGGTCCGCTGGCGCTCGTGACGCCCAAAACGCCGGTCTTTGCGGTGTTCGTCGGCGAAGAAGACGAAAAGACCCTGAAAAACGCAGCCGAAGCCCAGACCCGTGGTGCGCCCGTTATCGCCGTCTGTCCCGCAGGCCACGAGGCGACCGAAATTGCCGACGAACACCTCGAGATTCCCGATACTGATCCGGATCTAGCCGGCTTGCTCGCAAACGTTCAACTCCAGTTGCTGTCCTATCACTCGGCGGAACTGCTCGACCGACCGATCGATAAACCGCGAAACCTCGCAAAAAGCGTCACTGTCGAGTAGCTATTTTCGGCAACGACGGTTCGAGTGTGAATCTCGGGAATCGTGGGACGGTTTGCCACCCCCGTAGCGCCGCGTCCGCGCAATTCCGTCTACTCCGATCCACACTCGAGGACGTCGGAATCGGATCTGGAGGGAATGCGGTGATCGAGTAATGATATGATACCGATCGACACCCTCCATTTGAACTAACTGTCCGTCAGGTTATAAAGGATGTACTTGATGGATACGGGACCGGACACAGCCAACTCCAGAGGGGGTCGGCTACCGATCTCTGTCAACGACTTCGCCGGGGGCACTCCGGGCACCAGCATCCAGCCGGACGCCGGGTGAAAGACTCGAATTGATCCCCGTCTTGACGCCATCGCCGGCGACGACGCCGAACTTTCGGCGACCTGTCGACAGCCGTCTGCCTTTGACGGTAAACCGGATCGGGTCGCCATCGTGGCGGAGATTTGCGACCGTCGTCCCGGCACCAAAGTTGACGTCTCGACCGAGGATGCTATCACCGACATACGAGAGGTGATTGACCGTTGCCCCGGAGGCAAAGACGCTGTTTTTGATCTCGACTGCGTTGCCGACCGACGTATCCTCCCCGAGGAGCGTTGCACCCCGAACGTAAGCGTTCGGCCCAACAGTCGCCCCCGATCGGATTAACGCTGGTCCCTCGATGACGACGCCCGGTTGCACTGTTGCGCCCTCCTCGATGACGACGTCGCCGTCGATGTGGGCGGCATCACTGACGTCGCCGTCGATTCGTCGCGTTAGTTCACCGAGTTTCCACTCGTTTGCCTCGAGCAACTCCCACGGTCTGCCGACGTCCATCCAGCGGTCGGTCGTCACCGGTGTCACCGCATACTCCTCGATGGCGCGGGCAACGACGTCCGTGATTTCGTGTTCACCGCGTTCGCTCTCTGGGACGTCAAGCCACGCCACAGCGTCGGCAGGGAACGCATACGCCCCGGCGTTTGCCAGATTCGTCGGCGGATCGGCGGGCTTTTCGACGATATGATTGACTGTGCCATCTGCATCCGTGCTGAGAACGCCGTACTGCTCCGGTTCGTCGACCTCGAGTGCACAGATCGCTGGTGTGGCCTCGAAGAGCCGTTCGATCGCTGCCGGATCGTACAGGTTATCCCCGTTGAGCACGGCAAACGGCCCCTCGAGGAACTCACGAGCAGTAGCGACAGCATGGGCCGTCCCAGCCTGTTCGTGTTGGACCGCGTACTGAACGGGAAGCCCACGGTATCGCTCGCCGAAGTACGCTTTGACTGTCTCTGCCTCGTAGCCGACGACCAACACGAGTTCGTCCGCACCAGCGTCGACCGCGGCATCGATCGTGTGTGCAACGAGTGGCCGGTCGGCTACAGGTAACATCGGTTTCGGCATCGCTTCGGATAGCGGTCTCATCCGAGTTCCTTTCCCCGCCGCAAGAACGACTGCCTTCATCGATAACCCGTACGCTACTCGGGTGGATAATTATCCGTCGGCTACTGGTCACAACCGACTGGACGTCTCAACCTCGTTGAGTTCACTCTCACTCGAGCGATGGAGAGACAGTATCGCCACCCTCATCTGGCAGCTCTCAGGGCGCTAGGACAACGAGATGCGTTCACTACGCTTGCTGATCGGACAAAAACGACTGATTTCCGGATAGAAATATTAAATTTCGGGGAGTGAAGTGCTGATGCAGACGGATTTTCGAACAGTCAACCCCGGCAAAGACTTCGAGAGAAGCGAACGCGTCTCCGCTCGAGGGGGACGTTATGCGGTCTATAGTAAATACCCGTCTGTCAAAATGGATTGTTGATGTCGACCGAACAAACCGATGCGAAGTGGACGCCGATGATGTCCCGCGAGCAGACGAGCAGCCCTCGATGTGTCAACTGTGGAACGCAGGTTACGCGGCAGTTTGCCCGCGTGTTCGGTGACAATCGAGACGTGGTCCATGCCTGTCCGGAGTGTGCAACATATCGAGAGATGAAAACCTCCGATTTTATCCCCAAAGAGGCTCGCTAACGTCGGCCCCATCCTGCTCCAGTAGCTGGCACCTGTCAACGCGGTATTTTATTTTCGATCTGTTTTGTCTCGAGCGGCGATGACGATCTCACATGCCGTCTCAAACAGCCGATCGACCGTAGAGTCGGCCCGTGCCTGTGCAGTGATCCGAACGACCGGCTCGGTCCCGCTGGGACGGATCAGAAACCAGCCATCGTCCGTCTCGACGCGAACGCCATCCATCGCGTCGACATCGTCGAACCGACCCTCCACCTGTCTGGAAACGGCGTCCATCGTCGCCACCTTTTGGTCGATCTCGAGGGAGTCCCGACGGATCGGATACGATTCGATCGAGTCGACGAGCGTCGACAGCGGCCCCTGCTTCGAGACGAGTTCGACGAGTTTACACGCTGCAAGCGGGCCGTCCGGACACAGCGTCTCGGTCGGCCAGATCCAGGCCCCACTTGGCTCGCCGCCGAAGACCACATCGGGTTCGGTTGCCCGTTCGGCCACGTAGACGTCGCCAACGCTGGTTCGCGTGACTGTTGCCCCGACCGCCTCGAGGGCATCGTCGACCGCGAGGCTCGTATCGACGGGAGCCGCGACTCGGTCACCCTCGCCTGCAGCCGACGTCGCAAAGATCGCGAGCAGGGCGTCTTTCGGAACGAATTGCCCGGTGTCGTCGACAGCGACTAACCGGTCTGCGTCGCCATCGTGGGCCAGCCCAAGGTCAGCATCCGTTTCGCCGACAAACGTCGCAAGCCCCTCGAGCGTCTCGCGGTTTGGCTCACTTGGCCGTCCCGGAAACGCACCATCTGGCTGGCCGTTTAGGGTGTACACTCGACAGCCCAGGTCGGCCAGAACGCGTGGTGTCAGGGTGCCAGCGCCGTTTCCGAGATCCACCACGACACGGGGCGGTTCCTCGAGGTCGACTGCCTCGATAAGCCGCTGGGCGTGGTGTTCTCGAGCCGTCTCGACGCGCCGTTTCCGACCGAGGGCGTCCCACTCGGCGTGGCTATAATCCGCCTCGCGGACGCGCCGGGCGATCGACTCGCGTTGATCCGGGCCAAAGGCCTTCCCCGAGGGCGTCCAGAGTTTGATCCCGTTATCGGTCGGTGGGTTGTGTGAGGCCGTCACCACGATTCCGGCGTCGGCGTCGTAGTGGCCGACCGCCCGTGCGACCGTCGGGGTCGACTCGAGGCCGAGATCTATGACGTCGCTGCCACACTCGCGGAGGCCGGCGGTGAGCGCATCGGCGAGCATCCGCCCGCTCTCACGGACGTCTCGCCCGATGACGACCCGGTCGTAGCCATCCGACCCGACCGCACGGCCGACCGACAGTGCCACCTGCGCGGTCATCTCCTCGCCCAGTGGGCCACGGATACCGCTGGTTCCGAACATACTCCTACGGGTGTTCACCTGAGCGCCTAACTATACGGGCGTTACCATCCATTGCCGGTATCGAGTCGTACCTAAAGGCTTGACGGCGAACAGTCATAGGTTCAGGTAGTAGGCCCCTATC
>LKMM01000071.1 GCA_001563885.1 Natrialbaceae archaeon B1-Br10_E2g27 | reverse complement strand
TGCTCGGACGCATCGACGTCGACGAGTATCGAACACAGGCTCAGGACGCACTCATCGAAACCTTAGGCGATGACGACGAGATGACCTCGAAGTTCGCCGCCACCAGTCTTGCCTTGCTGGACGGTGGCGACCTCGAGCGTCGGTTGTTAGACCTTATCGAAGACGAACATCGCGACGATGGGATGCGAAGCAAGGCACTGTTCGTCATCGGGAAAATCGGTGGCGACCAGTCACAAAAACGAATCGAGCGGTTTGTCGACCGAACCGAGAGCGAACGCCTCCGAAAGCGTGGGTTTTCGGCGCTGTCGAAACTCGGCGGGATGGGCGCGATGGGTGGTGACTTCGCATGAGCAAATCCGAGCAAAAACTCGCCGACGTCACCGGAAAGTTCACCCAGGTGGTCAAAGAGGGACGAAAACTCCAGGATACCAACTGGACGAACGGCCGGATCGTCCTCTCGAACAAACGTCTCGTAATTGTCGGCAACGACCGCAAAGAGACCGTTCCCCTCTCGAAGATTTCCTCAATCAGGGGTCGTTACGACGTCAATCAGGCAATCGCGACCGTCTCGAATTACATCAGCATCAACTACGGCCCGAACGTCTATCTGATCTCGATGGGGGAGGTCGATGAGTTCGAACTCCAGATCCAGAAGGCGATTCTCGACGGCGAGATTATCCTGATCAAACACCCAGCGGTCAAAGGTGGCGTCGTCCAAGATGCCTCCTGGCGGAAAGCCCGAGTGAACATCAACACGGGCGTCGCGAATTTCGCCGTCGAGAACGGCTCGTTCGTCCAGATCGAAGTCGACGACGTCGGCACCGTCGAAACCGACGAACGAACCGTCAAATCCAGCGATCGACCGGTCCTCGAGGCCGAACACACCGAAGAGGACTCGAGTGTCCAAACCTACATCTCGGGCTCGAAACAGAACGTCGCGATACTGAAATCAGTCCTGGATAAGGGAGCCGAAAAAAACGCCTCACAGATCGATCTCTCCTCGAAAGAAGAGGAGGTGTTGATGGCGATCTATTCGGGCGTGTCGCCGTTTGAAGTCCCCGAGTTTCTCGGCATCGAGACCGACGAGGTCGAGGAGATTTACGAACGCCTCATCGAACTCGACGTCCTAGAGGAAGTCAGAGTCAGGCGGGAAGTCGCGTTGAAACCCCGCGGGCGAAACATCGCGAGCGAAGCGATGAACAAAAAATAGTGGTGAGACGGCGGCTGTCTGTCAGTCCTCGATGAGATAGCTTACGTCACGCTCGAGTTCGTACCCTCTCGGGACGCCGACCTTTTTCAGACAGTCATTACAGAGCGGTTTCGCGTACGTGCGATTGTTCTGTTTCCCGAGGACGTTTGCATCGGCGAGTAAAATAACCTCATCACAGCGGCTACACACAGTCTTGTCCCCATCGATGATCTCCATGACGCCAGATTGGCGCTGGTGGGGAGATAAATGTCCCGGCCGGGGAACCTATCGAGGAGACAGTGGTTCCAGTCACTCGATAGCGTCCGGACACTGGCTTGTCACTCGGCATAGAGGCTCAAGATGACGGCGACGAAGCCAAGCGTGGTCACGAAATAGTTGACGGTCAACAGCGTGCGTGGATTCTGGAAGTCGTTGACGAAGGCACTGATCGTGGTCGCGGTTGCGGCGGCAACGATCAACGTAAAGCCAACGGAGAGGTAGACCATCGACCGACGTTCCGTATACGTATACGCCTGGACGGCCATCCCTGCCATGACGAGCCCGGAGGCGATGAGTGTCCCGCTGAAGACGATATACAGCAGTTCGATCGGTTGCATTAGTCATCACCGCCGATACTGCGGCTGAGATCATCCCAGACACTCGAGAGGCGCTGGTCTGCGACTTCGCGTTCTTTCGATTCGACCGTAATCGCTTCGTCCTCGAATCGGATGACGATCTCCTCGACGTTGCGCTGGTATAGCGTCTGGCTTTGCCCTGTCTCGCCGAACTCGGCGGTCTCCTCGTCGTCCTCGAGCAGGCCGAGTTCCGAAAGCGTCTCCACGCGTCGGTAGCTTGTTGTCATAGGGATATCAAGTTCTTCGCTCAGTTGCTGTGCCGATTTGGGCTCGGTGGCCGAACGCAAAATGTCCGGGCTATATTTTTGGCCCAGACTCGAGAGCAGTTCGGTCGGATCCATACACAGGTCTTTCGAGTCGACTCACAAAACCGTATTCGCCGATTACAGAGGTCGATCGGTCCATTTTCATCGATGAAAATACCCCAGAGAGGCGCTTTCTGCCCGATCTATCGCCAACTGGCCAGAAGAGTTATTACCTCGGTTTCGACCATTCTTCCAGTGAAAAATACGAGCAGCCCAAATCTTTCAATTAGGGGTTACTCTCGAGTACGAAACCGGTAGGATCTCCGAAATACCGTTTCCATATTTGAAAATACTGGCTCAGGTTTAATATCAGGTACTCCAGAGTGTTAGCTGACGCCCGAAGACAACGGGTGTTCACCCCTACACATGTTCGTAAACGAAGATAACGGAGAGCGCGGTCAGGTGGGGATCGGCACACTCATCGTGTTCATCGCGATGGTGCTGGTCGCTGCGATTGCCGCAGGTGTATTGATTAACACCGCTGGTTTCCTGCAAACGCAGGCTGAGGCCACGGGTGAAGAAGCAGCGGATCAAGTAAGTGATCGGCTGACAGTTGTGAGTGTCTCTGGTGATATAGACGATACTGCAGAAGGCATCGAGGGATTAAATTTTGTTGTTGCAACTGCTCCAGGTTCTGACCCAGTCGACTTAGAGCAAACAACTGCTCAGATCATTGGACCTGATGGCGAAGAGACATTTACACTTGATGGAGATACAACGGGTATCGAATTAAGTACTATTCAGGGCCCTGATGTAGACGATGGAGACGATCCGGTCTTGGAAGATAACAGTGATCGGATAGAAGTTGAGCTTACTCTGGACGATGTCTACGCTGACCTTTCCGAAGGGGATGGAATAACCGTCACCTTCACGACAGACGCCGGTGCGTCGACTGAACAAGAAATTCGTGTCCCAACGACGCTTACTGACGAAGAAGGATCGGTGAGGCTGTAACAATGTTCGTAGATAACACTGACGACGGCCGTGGTCAGGTTGGGATCGGCACGCTCATCGTGTTCATCGCGATGGTGCTGGTCGCCGCAATCGCTGCGGGCGTCCTAATCAACACAGCAGGGTTCCTCCAGTCGCAGGCCGAAGCAACTGGTGAGGAAAGTACTGACCTCGTCTCAGAACGAATCGACGTTACCAGTACCGTTGGTATCGTTGATGACGCAGACGATGGCACACTTGAGGAGATCCGAATCGCAGTTACGGGTGCTGCAGGTGCCTCCGAGATTGACCTGAATAGAACAATAGTTCAAGTTGTCGGTCCAGATGGGCAAGATAACTACGTACTGGGCACCGATGGTGGCGATGAGATTGCCGGCTTAGAATCTAATGAATTCGCTGCATTAGATTCCGATGACGATTTCGAGGACCTAGAAAGTGCTGTAATTGACGATGATAATGGCGACTTCGTGCTACTCTTTGACCCTAGTGGGGGGGCCTTTGACGATGGCGACGCATTCGGCACGAGCGATGAAGCAAGTCTTACCATCGTCTCGCCGTCTGGTGCAACTACGGAAGTCGAACTGAACGCCCCAGACATATTCACCACCAACGGTGAAGCAGTCCGACTCTAATCGAGTCTGACCACTAATTGCTGATTTTTTGGTGTTACACTCGAGCGCCAGCATTCGACTGCCTCGAGCGAAGAGCTTCTGTGCTAACACTGTGCCTGCGGTGGCCAGCACACTTTTAGGATTTCCTCCCCTCTCCTCGAGTTGAGAATGGGGTTTAGCACCAGCGGCGCGATGCTCATCATCCTGATTGGCATCCTCGCTGCGTTCAGCGTGTTAGCTCCAACGCTGTTTAGCATCGGCGCGGCGACCGGCGATGCGTTCGCCACCCAAAACGACCAGATACGTGACCAGACCAATACTGATATTAAAATCGAGTCGTTCGAACTCGAGGTCGACACTGAAGACGAAGAGGGCGAGGAACTCGACGAACCCGAGCCGACGGGTGAGCCGGCGGTGGTGAACGTCACCAATACGGGCTCGCGGTCGCTGTCGGTTACTGACTCCGATCTGTTGGTAAACGGCGAGTACCTCCGGACGAACGGCTCCGACGAGGAAACCCGAATCGTCGACGGCGAGACGGTTCGGAACACCTCCGACGTCTGGACACCCGGCGCACACCTCGAGGTCGAGATCGATCCCGAGGACTCTGCGTTCGACGACGAAGACATAGAGGCCAACCGCGTCCAGGTATCGACCGGGAACGCCGTCGCCGATTCGGCGACGATCACAACCGTCGAGGTGGACTAAATGGCAAGCGTCTCGGCGTCACATATGATCATGTTCGTCGCCAGCCTGCTGGTGGCGACTGCAGTCGCCGGAACGGTCATCGGCGAAGTCGGCGTGGTAAGCAGCGCAATCGAAAACCGAGGGTCGGCAATCGCCGACGACATCGAAACCGATATCGCGATCATCAGCGACGAATCCCAGCCCCAGGCGATCGTCTCCGAAGACGGAGACGAAATTACCGTGCTGGTAAAGAACGTTGGAAATAACGACATTCCAGCCGATGCCAGCCAACTCGATATCCTGGTCGATGGATCACACACCACGGCGAGTGAGCTCGAGCGAGTCGATGCGGACAGTGACATCTGGGAGGAAGGTGGTGTCGTCGAAGTGACTATCGAGGGGGATGTTAGCGGGGATACCAGCGTGACGGTCATCGCTAGCGGCAACGAAGACTCGATCACGTTTTATGCAGGAGAGTGACCAATGGGACTGCTATCATTCGATAATTTAGGCGGTGGATCGAACGACCAGGAGGGCACCGACGACGATGCAGATGACCTCCTGGGCGGTGCCGACGACGGACTGATGGGCGATGATCTGTTCGGCGGTGACGACGACGACGGCGGCGGTTCGGACGAAGCCGAACTCAACTACCAACTCGACGAGATCGAAAAGGAAGTCGACGCCCTAGAGAACAAAGTCGAGACCGTCCGCGGTGAGAACGAACGGATCAGCGAGTCGATCGAATCAGTCGACAAAAACGTCGACAAACTCGTCGACCTCTACGAAATCGTCACCCACGGCGTCAACCCCTTCGTCGGTGACCAGGAGATCGGCGACGCCTTCGAAACCGCGACCGGCCAGGCCGGCATGGTCGCAGACGACCCCGAGGAGACGATCGACGAGGAGATCGCCTCGGCGGAAGCCGAAGACTTCCTCGATGAGGATATGGAATTCGAAGACGACGACCCCGACGAATTTAGTACCGAGTTCGAAGACGACCCGGCGGACGACGATCCGCTCGATGAGGAGTTCGCTGACGGTGATGCCTTCGACGATGAGGAATTCGACGATCTCGACGGCGACGTTGACGACGAGGGCCTCGAGGACGATCCGGACGACGACCTGACCCAATTCCTGCCCGACGAAGACGAGATGGGTGACGACGAGGCTGAAGATCCGTTCGCAGACGATACTGGCTTCGATGCTGCAGACGACGACCTCGAGGACGAGCTAGAGGCCGATGCGGACGAGTCGTTCGAGTCTGAAGCGGGCGGCCCACTCGAGGCTGAAGGGTTCGACGACGAGCGTGCAGACGAAGAGGGAACGCCGTATCTGTTGACTCACCCATCGCGGTATGGGGCAGAAGTCGCCACGCTCGAGTGGCTCGACTTTTTGGTCGAGACGGCGGGCCTCGATGGAGCTGCACAGACCGTAACTTACTACCGGTCAGTTGGCTGGATTTCGGAGCCGGTCGAGGCCTATCTCCACCAGTTGCTGTGTGGGTTCGGCGACGAGGGCAGGGTTCCAGCGGACGATCCAAAGCCACAGTCGGTGTTACAGACCGACGAGCACAAACGGAGTCTCCAGTACATCGCCCGGATCGCCACCCCCGAAAAGCGGACCGAACTGGTCGCAGAGGGCCACCTCGAGGGCGACGAGATCTGAGCCCACCATCTCGGTTCGCCCGAAATCGCTCCAAGAGGCGACGGTGCAAGCATGGCCAGTCGATGCTTCGGCGGGTATTGGATAAACGCCCGACAGAAGGGTATCTTGCGGAGCCAGAAGCTTTGTATGCCGTCCATAGAGAGCTACTGATCGAGTATCGTCTCTCGGCTGTAGAGTAAATGTGATCCGAACTATGATGGGGCTCTTCGAGAAACCCAAAGCCGCCTCCGAACTCAGTAAGTCCATTATTCGGGCCTACGACGAGATGGAGCTGCCGGCTCGGATCTACGTGCTGGCCATCTTGGTTCCGGCGTTTTTCATCTTCCTGCTGACGATCGGAGCCGCGGTGGTGTTGGATCTGTTCATACTCGCCAGGCTGTTGATCCCGATGCTCGGGCTGTTGATCCTGGGTGCTGCCGTTGGCTATCCGAAACTGGCAGTCGACCAGCGACGGATCGAGATGGAAAATCGGTTCCATCTGTTTATTATCCACATGACGATCCTCGCGACGACCAACATCGACCGGATGGAGGTCATCCGCAAACTGGCTGCCGAGAAAGAGTATGGCGAACTCGCCCACGAGATGGGGCGGGTCGCAGATTTGGTCGACGTCTGGCATATGAGCCTCGGGGACGCCTGTCGACGCCGGGCTGATGCCGTCCCGAGTGAGTCCGTCGAAGACCTCCTAGAGCGGATGGCCTACACACTCGAGGCCGGCCAGCCCTTAGACGAGTTTCTGTTTCGCGAACAGGATGTGTTGATCGACCAGTACTCGACGCTTTACCAGCAGTCACTCGGCAACCTCGACGTGTTGAAAGACCTCTATCTATCGATCATCATCTCGATGACGTTCGCGCTGGTGTTTGCGATCGTTCTCCCGCTTTTGACTGGCAACAATCCGACGATCACTGCGAGTATCGTCATCGTGTTGTTCATATTCGTCCAGATCGGCTTCTTTTTCATTATCCGGGCGGTCGTCCCCCAGGATCCGATCTGGTATCTCGAGGACGGCTATCGGACGAGAACGAAGAAGCTGATGCTCGGTTCGACGGTGGCCGGGCTTGGACTCAGCGTGTTACTGGTGGCGTTGATGGCAGTTGGATCGCTGGGCACTGTTCCAGAGATACTGTCGGTCGGGTTCAATATTCCATTACTGCTCTATATGCCCATCGTGACACTCCCACTTTTGATCCCTGGGTTTGTCTTCTGGCGTGCTGAACGACAGGTGTTCGAGCGCGATCGCGAATTTCCGAACTTTATTCGCGCACTCGGTACCAGCGAAAGCGCCCGACAGTCGACGACATCGGAGGTACTTTCGACGCTTCGGACGAAGGATTTCGGCCCATTGACGCCAAATATCGACGATCTCTTCCGTCGGCTGAACATCCGCCTGAGCACCGAAAAGAGCTGGCGGTACTTTACCGGCGATACCCACTCGTTTCTGATACAGAAATTCAGCGAGATGTATCTCGTCGGTCGGGACATGGGTGGCGGTCCGAAGCGACTGGGCGAACTCATAAGCGAGAATATGAGTGCGATCATCAACCTCCGTGAGGAGCGTCGCCAGCAGACGACGACGCTCGTCGGCGTCATCTACGGGATCACCGCAGCCTCTTCGTTTGCGTTCTTTATCGGCCTCGAACTCGCCGTGATGCTCTCGAGTTTCGATATCGATATGCAAGGAGAGATCATTGGCGGGAATCTAATCCACACAGATCAGTACAACGTTCCGTTCTTGCGGTTTCTGATCGTGTTAGTGTTGATTTTTAATGCCTTTATCTCCTCGCTGGTGCTTCGTGTTTCCGATGGCGGTCACTTCGGCAACTCCTATCTGCACTTTACAGCGTTGCTCTGGATTGGAGCCATCACCGGGACGCTTACCGAGTGGCTCGTTGACCTCATTATCACCGTCGACCTGTGACGGGACTCCGATCGACACCGCGTCATACGGATCGCTGTCCGTCATTTTCGGTCCAGCCGCGACACGTCTGGGGGGCCGGTATAGCATACCAGTCATGGGAGAAATCACACTGGGTGTCCGTGGCCACAAGAACGATACTGTACCGGCGACTAGTAGAGACTATGAGCCGCGACCGCCTTCTCTTCTACCATGCATCACGCGGTATCGAGTCGATACACAGCGGAGCTCTCCTCTTTGCGTATTCGGTACTGCTCTCGCTGTTTATGGCTGCCGTAATGTTTCTTAACGGTTGATGATCACTCGAGAGCATCGAGTAAATCGCCGATCGTACTCGAGCGAGTGAGGCCGTGGCGTTTTGCGGTCCGGCGGATCTGGCCCGGAGAGGCTGGTGGAGAAAATTCGGAACGATCGAGCAACAGCGTTGCAGTACGCTGGGTGGGGGTGTTCGTCGCGACGTGTTGGGCATACCAGAGAACGAGATTGTCGAACGTACCGACGACGTCGTCCGAGGTCGTCCGGTGTCTGACGTCGGCTCCCTCGAGTCGGGAGACGATATCGATGGCATATTCGGCGTCCGTTCGTTCGAGTTCGGCCGCCAGCACCGATCGGGCAGCCCCCGGACTGGTGGTCGAGGATTGCTCACTCGAGCGGGTGGATGTGGGGGCTTTGGCTGGCGCTGACTCTTGGTTTGGGTGGGCGTCCGGCTCGGAGCGCGGTGTGGGTTCTGGATCCGGGTTCGGACGCGGGGTTCGATCGGGAGAGACGACGTATCGGCCGTCTGAGACCTCAGTAACGTACGGACTCTCGCTGATGTCGAGTTCCTCTGGATTGAGGACCCCGCCCCCATCGGAGCCACCCGGTTGTTCACTTGGAAGTACGGGCGGGACCTCCGCGTTTTCTTTTGGGTCGTTTTGCCGATTTTGCTCTGTCATGACCTGTCCGCTAGAGTCACTTTAGCGTGGATAGAGATGAAACTTTTGCCCCGTTTCTCGGGGACAGAACACTTCCCGGCCAGCGAATCGCCACCGGAATATTCTCTCGGTCTTACGCGTGTGGCCGAAATGCCTTAATATACAGCATTGCTTTATCATCACGAATGAGACTTCGCCGCTGCTGTGAGCAGAACACACCCCCTACGCGACCAGCCAACGAGCGGCGGCGAGTGGTCGACCCAGTGGCGCGAATCCGGTGGTAACATGCTACTATCCATAATCGGCAACATACTGGGAGACGATGGATCGGGCGGCTCCCAGGGCAACGACACGAGCGGTAACGAACTCGCTGGGAGCATCAGCGAAGAGGAACTTCTCCCGGGCGCAAACAGCAGTGGGTCGGCTGGAGGTGACGACTCTGCAGGAAGTGATGATGATATCTTCGGCGACTCCGGCGACAATGATGAGGAGTTTGGCGGTGGAGACGATTTCCTCGACAATGACGAGGAGTTTGATGATGGAGACGACTTCCTCGAGGAGGATGGGGAGTTTGGTGGTGGAGACGACCTCCTCGACGGTGGAATGGACGACGACGGTGGGATGTCGATGGATGCCGGTGAGGAGACGAACTACTCGAGTGAGATCGAAGCCCGTGTCGAGGAGATGGAAAACGACGTCGGCTCGCTCGTCTCGACGGTAAATACGGTTCAAGGCGAGAACGAACAGATCAACGAATCGCTCGAGGATATCGAAGAGAACATTCGAAAACTCCTCGAGGTGTATGAGATGGTAACACAGGGAGTCAACCCGTTTGTCGAGGAAGATTCCCTGAGCGATACCTTCGGACAGGGACCTGGAACGGGCGACTTCGGCGGTCAAAGCCTGTTCGATAGCGAGACCGACGAACAAGCAGACGAAGAGATCGACGAGGACATCGCAAGTGCCGAGGCCGAAGCCTTCCTCGATGAGGATGTCATCGACGACGGCTTCGAGGACGACGGCTTCGAGGACGATG
>LKMM01000070.1 GCA_001563885.1 Natrialbaceae archaeon B1-Br10_E2g27 | reverse complement strand
GGCAGAGAAAGCGGCCTGGCGGCGGACTTCGATCGAATCGAAGCCGCCCACGACCGGATGAACGCACTCATCGAGGATCTGTTGACACTCGCACGCGAGCGTCGCCACGTTGTAGAACGTCACCCGGTCGACCTCGAGTCACTGATCGAATCGATACGTGAGACGAACCTAACTGATGACGTGAGCATGGATGTCGAAGCAGACGGCTACCGGATCGATGCTGATCGGCCGCGACTGCGCCAGTTACTCGAGAACCTCTTTTCGAACGCCGTGAGACACGGTGGCAAGGACGTGACGATCCGGGTCGGCGTTCTCGACGATTCTGCTGGGTTTTACGTCGAAGACGATGGCCCGGGAATCGCGCCTGAAACGCGCGAACTGATATTTACCCAGGGGTATTCGACGACCAGCGAGGGGACTGGCTTCGGGCTGGCCATCGTCAAGAGCATCGTCGATGCCCACGGCTGGGCAATCGAGGTAACCGACAGTGCTGATGGGGGAGCGAGATTCACCATTCTGGATTCTCGACTCGAACAACCTGATAGCGCTCACTCGAGCCAGCACCCGCCGGAACAAGGTTCCACATAGTTATGCCGTCGGCAGTCGTAGCTAGGTAGCGAATGCAATTCGTCGAAGAGATCGTCGTCGACGAGTTCCTGCCGACGGTTCGGTCGCTGTTGGCCGGGGAACTCCGCGAACGCGGACTCACCCAGAGCGAAGTCGCAGACGTACTCGGTATCAGCCAGAGTGCCGTCTCGAAGTACGCCCACGGTGACGTTGCGACGAACGACCGGATCGCCGATGACGACCGCCTCAAGACGCTCGTCGCCGACCTGGCCGACGGGCTCGCCTCCGGGGACGTCACACCGGTCCAGGCGCTGATCGAACTCGAGGTTCTCGTTCGCGAGTTAGAAAGCGGCGGCGACCTGCTGGCACAACTGCACGAGGAGGCGGTACCCGAGTTAGAGGAGTACGACGCGAGCTTCCGGGTCCACGATCCCGAGAGTACGCTTCGAACCAGCGAGCGCGTCCTCTCCTCGCTCCGACGGGGGTTGCGCATCTTAGAGAACACGAGTGGCTTTGCAACGCTCATCCCGGCCGTCGGCTCGAATCTTGTCGCGTGTACGCCGGATGCGGCAGACGTCGATGACGTTGCGGGCGTTCCGGGTCGCATTTTCGACGTCAAAGGGCAGACGACGGTGCCCGCAGACCCCGAGTTCGGCGTCTCCGAACACGTTGCGACCGTCCTGCTGGCCGCCCGCGGAGCCGGCGCTGATGTCGCTGCGGCGATCAACGTTCGCTACGACGAGACGCTCGTCGAGGAGTTAGTCGATCGGGGCCACGTCGCCGCCGAGTTCGACGAGTCCGCCGACATCGAAGAGCGCGTTACCGAGACGCTTGAGACCGAACCCGAGACGACGGTGCTCTATCAGACTGGCGGCATGGGAATCGAACCGCTGATTTACGTGCTCGGGCCCGACGCCGAATCCGTTGCCGATACCGTTCGATCGCTGTGCTAACATGACACTCGAGGCGATTCGAAACCGACTGCCAAGCGAGGAAACCGCCCAGGAGTTCTACGGTCGCTGGGCCGGCCTCTATGATCTGATCGCCCGCTATACGCCCGGGGTCCCCAGACTCAGGGCCCGAGCAGCCGCGGCGTGTCGGCTCGAGGCCGGCGACACCGTCGTCGAGATGGGCTGTGGCACCGGCGCGAACCTGCCGTATCTGCGCGAACAGGTCGGCCCCGAGGGGACGGTAATCGGACTCGATTTCACCGGTCCGGTGATAGAGCGCGCTCGCGAGGCAACAAGCGAGTACGACAACGTCTACGTACTCCAGGCGGATGCGACCCGGCCGCCGCTTGCGTTCGAGGACGCCGACGCGATTCTTGCAACGTTCGTCGTCGGCATGCTCGAGGAACCAGCGGCGGCAGTCGAAGCGTGGTGTGAGGCCGTCGGCCCGGGCGGGCACGTCGTCCTCGCGAACGCCGCCAGAAGCGAGGAGTGGTACGCGCCGCCGATCAATGCGATTTTTAAGACGGTCGTCGTCCTCTCGACGCCGCCGACGACGAAACTGCGCTATGAAAACGATCCCGATCTGCGCCTGGATGCGAAAATCGATTCGGCACACGCCCGATTGCGCGCCCGGTCGGCGGCCATCGCCGACGAGAGCCACGTCTTCGGGGTCGTGCGACTGACCGGCGGCCGAGTTCGCTAATCGATGTTTTCGAACGCCTGAATCCCCTCGCGGAGTTCCTCGGGGATCGGGCTCGCGCGTTTGGTTTCCATATCGACGTGGACCATCGTCGTCTCAGCCGTCGCCGCAATCTCACCCTCGACCCGAACTTCGTATGCGTTGGTCAGACTCGACTCGCCGATATCGGTCGTCCAGAGTGCGACAACTGGCTCGTCTCCGGCGACGATCGGCCGGTTGTACTCGATCTCGAGGCCCGCGACGACGAAGGAGACCTCGCTCGGGTCGAACTCGAGGACGGAGACGAGATATTCGACGCGGGCGGCCTCGAGGTAGCTGACGTAGACGGCGTGGTTGACGTGGTCTGCCGGATCGAGGTCACGGTAGCGGACGGGGACCTCGAACGTGAAGGGAGCGTCCATCGTCATCGTCCACACGGACCGGCAAAAAGAGCGCTACGGTTCGTCGGTCCGCCGCCGGCGGGTAGAATTGACCGGCCGATTACTGCTCGCTGATGGCGTACCGGTCTGCGTGGTCGGCACAAAAGGCCGGTTCCCGAAGTTGGGCCTCGATCAACTCCTCGTGGTAGTGGGCGTTAAACAGTCGACAGCCCGGCTCATCACAGAAGGCCTCGCCCGTCTCGAGGAAGTGATAGGCCTGCAAGAGATAGCCTTTCAGACACTCGGTCGTCCGAGGGTCGTCTTCGATCAGAAACTCGCCGTCGACCTGACTCTCTAAGATCTCACGCGGCGGCGAATCGCCCGAAACCATGGCGTGGCGCTGTTTTTCCTTGTAGTAAGCCTCAGGTTTGGCGGGGGCCTCATAGAGGCCGGGCACGGAGATGAGCGCGGGCTGTCCGAGGACGGTGACCCGTTTGTGCCAGCGGCCGTCGTGGTCGCCCCAGGTGCCGATTGCCCGATCGAGCACGGCGACGTGAGCCGTCTCGAGGTCACGTTCCTCTCTGGGGAGGGCGGCGTTTAGCGCCCGCTGAATCTGGAGCCCATCGTAGAGAACACCACCCTCACGTTCGGGGTTCTCGAGGGCACGTTCCTCGTACCGAACCGTCCCCAACATCGTGTTCCCGGTCTGTCGATCGTACGGCGAAAGGACGCGTGCCTCGGCGAATCGCTCGGCGAGGTCCTCGGTTCGGTGGCTGTCGAGAAACCGATCTCGGATACGGACCTCGGCGTCGATCCGAGCCTCGAGCCAGTCGGCAATCTCGTCGATGTCGGCGACAGTCGTCGGTGTGCGATAGCAGATGACTCGGTCCATCGATGATCTGTGTGTTGTTAGTCGGGTTTGTCGACGGCGTTTTCGGGGCCGACGGGCCCGTGTTTCGGACAGCTACCGACGATCGGCGTTGCGTTCAGACAGCAGTGTCTGCGCCCGGAGGCGATCAGGCCGGTCTGGAGTCGTCGCCCACAGAGCCGACAGTATCAGTCGTCGGCTGGCGTCGCACGGCTCGTGACGTCGACGGGTTCGGCGTCGACCTCGAGTTCGTCGAGTGCAACCTGGGCTGCGCGTTTGCCCGAGACGAGCATGGCACCGAAGGTTGGACCCATGCGTGGGAGGCCGTACGCGGTTGCGACGGCCATGCCGGTGGCGACCAGGCCATCGTGGACGAGGCCGGTGTGTTCGACGACAGCGTCTTCGGATTTGCCGACCCACATCGAGTCGTGGCCGGGCGAGTCGTGGCCGGGTGCCCCATACGAGTCACCGCCAGTCTGGTCCATGACCTGGCCGCGCTCTCGAGCGTCAGCGACGCCTGGGGCGTTCAAGACGCCACGCTCGTCGAGTTTCGTGATCGCCATCGCGTCGTGGCCGGTGGCGTCGATGACGAGGTCGGCTTCGACCGCGATTGGATCGACGCAGGTGATCTCCCGTGGCAGGGCGTGAACCGGCGTCCAGTTCATCACGATGCCGCCGACGCGGTGGTTCTCGCGGATGACGATGTCCGTAAACTCGGTCATGTTCTGCATCTTCGCGCCTGCATCACAGGCGGCTTTGATCAGCCCGGAACAGGCCTCGGGGCCGTTTGCAACGTACAGCCCCTCGCTGTCTGCGGCCTGTTTGTGGTCGACCTCGAGTTCATCTAAGATCTGTTGGGCGGGGTCACGAACGGTGACTTTGTTCATCAGGAAGCCACCGAGCCAGAAGCCACCGCCGAGATAGTTGTTTTTCTCGACGACCATCACTTTCACGCCGCGTTCGGCGAGTTCTTTCGCTGCCGTGAGTCCCGATGGGCCGCCACCGACGATGATGACGTCCGAATCGGAGAAATCCATGAACTCCTGGGTCCACTCCTGACCGATCGCACGCGTTACATCCGCTTCACCGACGTCGCTGAACTGCTCGAAGTTATCGCTCATACAACTAGGTGGTAGCAGTGGGTGGTAAAAAGCCTGTCGCGATGGAGGCTGTGGTCGTTCGAAAGGCTAGGTTTTCAGGGACTGACGGCGGAAGGTGGTGTATGAGCGAGGCGTCACTACCGGGGACAGCGATCGAGTGGTACATGTTCGGTGCTGTCCTCGTCGGATTGAACATCGTCGTGTTGCTGGCGACCGGACATACCCTTCCAGAGTCGTTTGCGATGGGGCTGTTCTACGGGCTTGGGTTCGCGACGGTCTTCGTGATCCTCATCGCGGTCTGGTCGATGGTTCGGGGAGCGGATACGGATCGACCGGAGCAGTAGCAGCGGCCGACCTGATACTCCCGAAGGGACTGTCTACTGGCTCCGATAACGCGATTACCGGAACGAGACGACAACCATCGGTATGATAGTTCACCGAAAACGTATATCCGTCCCGTTGTGGACGCTCGAGTATGGCCGAGACGACCACATCTTCGGACGAGATCGCACGCGAGGAGGCATCGGACCTACTTCAGGAACTGGCCCGTGAACTTCGCGATGGAGACACCGCCAACGTGCGGGTCGGAAACAAGCGTTTGACGCTTTCGCCCTCGTCCGTTCTCGAGTACAGCATCGAAGTCCAAGAGCGCTCGCCGATGCTCGGTGGTGAACGCGAGGAGATTACGCTCACCCTCGAGTGGGAAGTAACCGAACAAGAGGGCTGATACTGATACTGCCGGACGTAAATCGTGAGAGATTCTCACCGCCACGGGGTGGCGAGAATCTTCATACAGTTCCGTCCGATAGTATGAATGTTGTATTTGTGTCCCGGTACTCGTCTTCCTGCGACGAGACAATTGCCCCCGGATGATACTACCCGGCGACCGCGCGTTTCGCCGCCGCCCCTCAAAAGACTTAAAGCCGATATGCCGTTAGGATACCGTAATGGCTTTTGAAGACCTGCTCGAGGATCCGGTCATCCAGAAGTACTTACACGAGCTGGTCGGTCCCACGGGAATGCCCGTCGCGGCGGCACCACCGGACGGGGAGGTAACCGACGAGGAACTCGCCGAAGAGCTCGATCTCGAGTTGAACGACGTCCGACGGGCGCTGTTCATCTTATACGAGAACGATTTAGCGAGCTACCGACGGCTTCGTGATGAGGATTCAGGCTGGCTGACATATCTCTGGACATTTGAATACGAGAATATCCCAGAGAACTTACAAGAAGAGATGTATCGACTCCACGACGCCCTTCGAAAACGACAGGAGTACGAGCGAAATCACGAGTTTTATCTCTGTGAGATCTGTTCGATCCGTTTCGAGTTCGGCGAAGCGATGGACTTCGGGTTCGAGTGTCCCGAGTGTGGCTCGCCGCTTGACTCGATGGACAACGGGCGACTCGTCACCGCGATGGACGAGCGGATCGACGCGCTCGCCGAGGAATTAAACGTCGACGCAGACGCCTGATGGTTACGCTCGCAACCAAACTGTACGTCGAAGGTGACGCCCGAGCGCGGGCCACTGACTCGCTTCGCTCGCTGATCGGCAACGAAATCGGCGACCTCGAGGTCAGCTTCGACCTCTCGATACGGGAAGACGATTTCCCCGATGTCGTCCTCGAGGGCGAGGATGCGACGGTCGCCGAAAACGTTCTTGCCGAGGCCTTTGGCGAGATTCCCGATGAACCGATCACCGGCGAGACCTACACCGGCACGCTCGAGTCGTGGGACGAAGACGGGTTCGTTCTCGATGCGGGCCGCCCGATACGGATTCCAGCAGACGAACTCGGCCTTGGACCTGGCTCGCCCGAACAGATCCGCGAACGGTACGGACTCGTCCAGCACTTGCCGTTGCAGTTCGTCTACGAGGCCGAAGGCGAGTCCCAACTCACCGAAGACGAACGCGATCGGCTCTATGCGTGGACCCGCGGCGATGGCCGACTCAACGTCAACAGCGCGACGCGTGCGGAAGTGCGTGCGACGCTCAACCGGGCGGGTCACGCCCAGGATTACGTCACCGTCGAGCGACTCGGATTGTTAGAACAGAGCGTCATCTGTACCGACGACACCGACCCGCCGGGACTGCTCGCAAGCGTCGGCGGCTATCTACCGGCGGAACTCCGCTGTGTCGTTCCCTGATATGAACCGACGGTTGGTCCTCGCAACGATTGTAGTCGTCGCGTTGATCGGATTAGCTGGCTGTTCGATGATTTTCGGCGGTATCTCTGAGGAGGAACTCGACCGCGAACAGGAGTACGACGATCTCCGAGAACGCAACGCAACGGCGGCGATCGATATCGAAGGCGGCAGCATCATCGGTGACAGCGAGTTCCGTGCGGTCTATGACCTAAACGAGACCGACGAACTCTCGATGTATCGCTCGAGTCTCTACCGCGAAGAGGCACTCGATATCCACAGCGTCCGCTACTGGTATCCAAACGGCACCGAACTCAACGGCTCGGAACTCGACATCGACCAAGGGCGCTCGAGTACCGAGGTCCGGGTTCCGGACGGCAACGGGACACTCGCGTACTCCGGGAGTGCCGGGAGCCGAACCTTCCAGCTGCCGGCGTTTGTCCACGGCTCTTATGAGCTGACGACGCCCGAAGGCTCTCGAACCACGAATTTCCTCTTTGGCAACGTCAACCCCGGTGGCTACGACCGGGAAGTCGTCGACGACCGCGAGCGATTGGACTGGGAAGAACTCGACAGCACGCTCTCGGTTCGCTACTACCAGACTCGAGATATTCCGCTGTTCGTTGGGCTCGTCGGAGTGGTTACAGTACTCGGCGGGGCTGGAATCGCCTACTACTACCGGCAGGTAAAACGCTTGCGCGAACAACGCGAAGAACTCGGTCTGGATGTCGACATCGACGACGACGATTCAGACCCTCCGCCACCAGGGCTCAAGTGAGCGGCCAGACGCTTACTAACCGTGCATCGCCTCCTCGTCGAGCATGGTCGCGCTACCGGCCTCGAGCGTAACACGGCCGCGGACGGCTTCGGTACTGGTCCGAGACGTCCGGACCGTCTGAATCGATTCGCTCACTCCAACCTCGTCGACGAGCCAGCCATACCGGGCCGACCCGTTGGTCGGTCTCGAGAGAACGATCACCGCCGAATCGCCACCTGTCGATTGGCCACCTGTGCCGACGATCCGTGAGAGGTCGACGATTCGGATCGTAGCTTCCTCAATACTAATTTCGCCGGCGTTCCACGGATCGGCCGCGTCCTCGATGGACGTTGGCTCGGCAACGCCGACAACTGAATCGACGGCCTCGAGATCGACGCAGTATCGATTCCCGGCGACGAGAAATGAAAGAACTGTCAACTCATTTCCCTTCCCAGCATCGTTTCGTCCATCTCGAGAGGTCGTCATCGTCTTTCATAGCAATCCACTCGGGGTGGATAAATCCTTTGCACTGTGTCCCCTAAGAGAGCCAGTACGGTATTAGAGAGCCAAACTAGGGTCAATCTTTTACTGTTGGGCTGTGAGTAACACTCACGAACAATGACACCGGAACTTCCCGAGAAGCTGCTCGGGATCGATATCGATCCGCCAACAGAGCAGCGAGAGCGAGAGCGATCGGAGCCCGAAGAGCCAGAAGAGCGCGTCCGATTTGTCCTGTTCGGCATTGGCGAACACCGACTCGCAATTCACGTCGACGAGGTCGCCTCGATTACGGACGTCCCAGCGGAGTTTACGCGGGTGCCACGGGGCCCGAACGCCGTCGACGGCCTCACCGATCTACGCGGGGAGATTACAGCCGTTATCGATCCGGGACTGTTCTTCCCCTCTGACAACGACCGGCCCGGTCGTGAGCAACTGCTCGTATTGAACGTTCCGGACGACCAACAGCCCGCGGCGGTCCAGGTCGACGACGTCCTCACCGTCGATGCCGTGCCCGAAAAAAACATCTTAGAAGCCGGAGATCTCGAGGGAGAGCCCATCTCCGGTGATGCGCTGGACCATCCACTCGTGGGGGCGCTTATTCAACGACGACAGCGAACCCGCGTTGGCTCGGGACGACGGCCTTCCTCGTCGCAACTGGGGGGAGACAGTGACGACCAGTCAATCGATGCGGATGGCAGATCGACGGGGTCATCCAGAGCACACGAGGAGGTCATAGAAATCATCCCACTGATCGACGTCGAGACACTCCTTGCGGCATCCAGATACCGACGTTCGGATGCCCACCATCCGTGATAAACGAGTTCTCCGCTCGGAGCAGCTGTCCGAGCGGGGAGGACGTCACTGCTGTGTGGCTTGTTCGATCCAGTCTTCGATTCGGCTCGGTGAGATACCCGTCGTCGACGCGAGTTCGGTAACGTCGGCTTCGGCGAGATCCTCAAAGGAGTCGATACCGGCCTCGTGTAAGTCCTCAGCGTAGGCCTGGCCAACACCGCTCAGTTCGGTGAGATCATCTCCGGACTCTGCCTCCGAAGTCGATTTGTCGGTGACGGTGTCGGCGCTCGAGCCGCCGTTGGTACGATCCGCAGCGTCGGGTTCGTCACTGGCAGCGTCCGCAGTGAGTGTGGCGTCTTCGTCCTCGGATTCGACCGCTTCAGCCTCTGAATCTCCGTTCGAACGCTCTTCGAACCACTCACAGACGTCCGGCCAGAGTTCGGCGTGGCTCCGTGAGGAGACCGACATCCCGATGTGGCCCGTCGCGAACTCGAAGACGTCGGTGTCCTCGGAGGCGATCGCCTCGTTGAACGGCTTCGAGGCCCCTGGCGGGATGAGGTGGTCGTACTCGGCGACGATCTGGAGGACGGGCATGTCGATTCGCTCGAGATCGACCGTGTGGCCGTTGAGTTCGAGTTCGTTTCTGTAGAGTTTGTTCTCCTGGTAGATATCCTCGATAAACTCCTGGTAGGCCTTGCCGGCAACGTCGATACCCTCATCCAGCCAGCGTTCCATTCGGGCGAAGTTCTCGACGAACTCCCCATCTTCGACGTTGTCATAAAAGCGGACGTATTTGGTTACGTTGTTCGCAACGGGGTCCATCAGCGCAAAGCCGACATCGAGGAAGTCCGCCGGGACGTTGTCGAAGGTGTCGGTGACGACCTCGGGATCGTAGTACTCGTCGGCCCCCCAGATCTCGAGGACGCCACCTTCGCCGGCAAAACAGAGCCCGGCAGCCATCAAGCCGAGATTGCGGACCTTTTCTGGGTGGAGTGCGGCGTACATCGCCGACATCGTTCCACCCATACAGTAGCCAAGCATGTTGATCGACTCCTGGCCCGAACGCTCGCGAACGACGTCGACACAGTTGTCGATATACCGGTTGACGTAATCGTCGAGTCCAAGATTGCGATCGAGTTTCGAGGGCTCGCCCCAGTCGATCAGGTAGACGTCGAAGCCGGCCTCGAGGAG
>LKMM01000069.1 GCA_001563885.1 Natrialbaceae archaeon B1-Br10_E2g27 | reverse complement strand
GGGTGTTAACCGACACGGAACGTCGGCGCAAGGCAGCTGCCGAGCGCGGGAGGAATTAAAGTCCGTTGCGTCAGTTGTGCAGGACTAAACACGGACGCCCCGCGCCACCGTGCGCGGGGTACTTCACTCGAAACACCACGCCCTGAGTTCTGCTGTCGTCACTATCTGTCTCGTAGTCGTTGTTCCGAGCCCCGTCCTCGAGTGGACCGTTCCATTACAGCCGGATCATGGCAGTCGTCCCGTCGTCGGTTTCGAACGACAGAGAGCCGTTTGAGTAATCGACGAGTCGGTCGACGATCCAAAGTCCAACCCCGCTTCCGTGTGTCAACATCGTTTCCTCGTTCTGTTCGAGTGGCTTCAGTTCTTCCTGCGGGATGCCGGGTCCATTATCACTGATCTGTAGGAGAACATCATCGTCTCTCGCTGTGGCGCGAACGCAGACGCTGGGATCCGACGCTGGGCTGTGTTCGATACTGTTTTCGAGCAACTGGGCTATCGCCTCATCGATATCGGGATGGGCCGTACACTGTATGTCGTCGGCTCGGTCGACGGTGATCTCGGCGGATGGATGCTGGGTGGCGATTTCGGCGACTACACCGTCGATAACATCGGCCAGATCGACCGTCGTCTGTTGCCCTCGTCGGTCGACGATCCGGCGCATCTTGTGTGCGTTCTCTGCAGTAAGTTGTAACCTATCGCCCGTCCTGACGATCCGGTCGATCAGGTCCGAACAGGTGCCACACTGCTTTCTCATCTGTTTTGCCGATCCGGTGATTACGTTGAGATCATTTCTGATGTTGTGTCGAAGTACGCGGGCGAGTACCTGATCGAGAATCTCGAGGTCACGGCGTTGCTCGCCGAGTGAGATTGCAAGTTCTGCACTCGTCGCTAGCGTCTGTAACAACTCGAGTTCCGACTGGGTGAAATCAGCGTCGAGTCGAGAGCCCGCCGCGACGATTCCATACGACCCGACTGGGACGATGAGTTCTGATCGGACCTCCGGGACGGCATCGTAGGCACCACCTGGATCACCACTCGAGTCGACCAGTCGTGGCTCACCGGCCGTAAACGCCTCCCAGGCGGTCGTCTCATCCGGCCCGAGTTGGGCGATTTCCTCACAGAGGGTAGCAGTTTCGGCTGTCGAACAGGCTGGTCGAAACACGCCTTCGAGTTCGTCGTACTCCCATAGCCCCAGTATCGGCATCGAAAACGTCTCTGCGGTACGCTCGATGAGCGTCTCACCTAACGTGTCGCTGTTCGTTTCTCGGACGAGTTCAGTCGTCGTTTTCTGGATCGCGTGTAAGGTTCGTTCGCGCTCGACCCGATCTAACGCCGTCCGGAGCATCGTCGACAGCAACTGTCCAAAGTACCGCTCAGAATTACCCGGTGATGGCTGTTCAGACAGCATAACGAAGACACCGTGGCCGTCGATTGGAAACACGAACCGCCGGCCGGAACGCTCAGCGTCATCGATCGTCACTGGATCGTCCGATCGATACACGTCCCAGAGCACCCCATCCCGACTGTCATAGTGTCCTGTCGTGTCACCGAATCGATCGAAACCATCACCGGCCGTTGCGACCGGAACCAACCCCTGTTGTCGACGATCGTATAGTGAAATTTGGCTGCCAGCAAATCCGAGTACCTCACACGCGACCTCGGCGGCTCGCTGACAGACAGCCTGTGGGTCTGTCTCCTCGAGAAACGACCGAACACGCTGGTATAACTGCTCTAAGGTTCGCTGGCGTCTGCGTTTGTCGGTCACGTCGACGAACAGTGCAAACAACTCGAGTCGCGTCTCGACGTCATCGACGGGCGCGGATCGAAGCGTAAACCATCGACGGCCGTCGACAGTCTCACATTCGAGTTCGCGTTTCAGTATCTCAGTGTGGCCGGCCGACTCGCTATCTTCGGGCCCGGATTCGGTATCGAGTAGCGACTCGAGTGGTGGCTCCTGCTCGGAGCCGTCGGCACCGAACGTTTCCTCGAACATAGGGTTGGCATTTTTAACGAGCGGTTTACCGTCCTCAACCGAGATGCTGGCGACTGGTTCCGGAATCGTTTCGAACAGCGTTTCGAAGCGATCACGCTCCGCTCGAAGCTGTTCTTTGGTGCGCCGACCCCGACAGGCATCTGCGAGTTTCTCGTTGAGCGGTTGCAATGCCGAAATCATCTCGCCATCGAGGTGGTGTCCGCCGGTGACCAGAACCAAGACACCGAACTCCGGCAGGTCCAGTATGGAGTACTGGCTCGTATCTTCTCCGTGGCTCTGGACCGGGAGGTCAGCTGTGACGAGTCCATCGGGGCCCTCGAGTGCATCGATGCCAGCCTGTAACGTTTCGTTGATAGATGGAGTAGTTGGAACAGACGCCACTACGTCGACCGTAGGGGTGTCTGGCCTGGTTTCGACAACAGCCCCGGCTGAACAGTTCAGTTTCTGAAGGTAGGCTGTCAGTGCGTTCTGAGCGGTTTCGACGAGCGTTTCCTCCGGCCCGATAGATAGCGATATTTCATACAGTACCTGGATCCGGTCTCTCGAGAACTCCATCGTTAAAGCCCATCAACGATACTGACGACTGCCGTTTTGTTGTAAAACTCCAAGTTCCCGGTGCCGCCGTTTGCCACTTCGCCGATAGTCAACGCGCCGACTACTGGATCGTTCGACTGGCCAACGGCGTCCAGTTCCCGTTCGAACGCCGATTCGAGATAGAGAACACGCGAGATACAGTCAAAAAAGAGAACGTTCCCACTGGGCTCGACACCCCCTGTCGCTTCGTCGTATGCGTTGCCTGCTGCATCGATCAAGGCGTCGGGATCACCACGAAGGATGTGAACAAACTCGCCTTCTGGAACGTTACCGAAGCAGTTGAGCGCCCCGTCGTCGGTGACCTCGTATGGATCACGGACGACCTGTTCGTCGTGTAACCGACTGATACCGAACGGATAGGACTTTGCGACCTCGAAAAAGTTCTGCCTGGTGAGTTCCTGTCCGGTGTCGTCCTCGACGACGCGTTGGTAGACGTCAAACGCCCGGTCGCCGCCCAGTTCGATGAGTTGTGTCCCGTTGGATTCGGTGACTCTGAACGGGCCTGCAACCTCCGTCCAGCCGTGTCTGACTCCGACGTCGCTGTCGGCGTCGAACGTCACGAACACCGCCGTATCCTGATGGACGCCCTCGTTCGAAAACAGGCATTGTTCGTACTCGCCTTCGAACGTCCCTGCCCCACCGCCGACGAAGTTGAGCGCCGTTCCATAGGTTCGAAACAGTGCCTCGATAAACGCCTCGATCCGGTCTGCGAACGCGTCGACGAAGACAAACCCCGTATCGTGACCGCACTCGAGTGGGCCATCGTCCAGGAACGTCTCGTACTGTTTGCCTGGCTCGTCCAATCCCGGGATTACCGAGACCGTCGGTTCGCGTTCCAATCCGACCACGACTGCACCCGTTTCGACTGTCTCACCGCATGCGAGCAACTGCGGAAACACGCCGCCGAAAAGCGGAAGCGTCGTCTCGTCGATGATCGAATCGATATCGTCCGGTGAAAGCTCCTCGAGTGCTGTCGTAAGCACTAACAGTCCTGACACTAATGGGTCGGATTCGATACGCCGGATCGTATCGCGCAGTTCGTCGGCCGTGAGTTCAGTCCGTTCGATGTTCATAGGTTTGCTAATCGTTTGGTGTCGGTGCTGTAGTCGGTTCGGGTGGTGATCGACGCCAACGAGGTCTGGGGTGATTCGAGACCGGCGATCGGTCCGGGGAGGATGCCAACCGCAGAGAAACCGTATCGAAGCGGTCACCGACAGCGTTAGGCGTGGCTGTGTATGTATACGATACATATTCAGTTTCGGGATTAATCGTTTATGGCCCGGATGGCCGGACAAAGTTGCCCGACGGTTCGGTATCCAGCCGGCCCAGACAGTGGAACACACCCCGAGATATAATCCGGTTGCGGCCAAGATATAGATATGGACCTGCTCGATGACAGCATCGTCCCGGAGCATGCACGTGATCTCAAAGCTGACGCTCGCGAATTCGCCCGCGAGCATATCGAACCCGTGGCCGCCGAGTACTACCAGTCAGGCGAGTATCCACACGACGTCTTGGAGGCAGGCCAGAACGCGGGGCTTGTCGCACAGGATATCCCAGCGGAGTGGGGTGGGCGCGGTTTCGACCTTCCGCAACTGCTTGCGTTGAGCGAGGAGTTCTATCGAGCGGATGCGGGAATCGCGTTGACGCTACAACTTGCGAGTTTTGGCTGTGAGATTACCTACAAGTATGGCTCCGACGAACAGTGTGAAAAATACATCCAGCCAGTCGCCGAAGGCGAGCAACTCTCCGGGCTTGCAGTGTCGGAACCAGAAACTGGAAGCGACCTCGCCGGAATGCAAACCCGCGCCGAAAAAGACGGCGACGAGTACGTCTTAAACGGCGAAAAGTACTGGATCGGCAACGGCGTCGAGGCAGACTGGGTAACAGTCTACGCCAGAACGGGCGACGACGAGACGAATCGGTACGGGAATCACTCGCTGTTTATTGTCCCGACCGATACGGACGGATACGAGGCCGAACATATCCCCGAAAAGATGGCGATGCGGGCGTCCAAACAGGCACACATCACCTTCGATGACTGTAGAATACCCGAAGAAAACCTGATCGGGACCGAAGGGGCCGGCTTCTGGATGCTGGCGGAGTTTTTCAATCACGGCCGCGTAATCGTTGCCGGCCACGGCCTGGGCATCGCAGCCGCAGCAATCGAGGAAACCCAAGCCTTTACCACCGACCGCGAGGAGTTCGGCCGGACAATCGACGAGTTTCAGGCAGTCCAACACGGTATCGCCGACATGCACATCGCCTTCGAACGCTCGAGAGCGCTCACCTGGCGAGCGTGTGAACACGTTGCGGCGGGCGAAAACGCGGGTTACTGGGCTGCGCTGGCCAAAACTGACGCAACTGAGACGGCAGTCACCGTCACCGACCAGGGCATGCAGTTTCACGGCGGTCGGTCAGTCCTCGACGACCGACGCATCGCCCGAACCTTCCGTGACGCTCGAATTCCGGTTATTTACGAAGGTGCAAACGAAATCCAGCGAAATCTGATATACCGCCAGTCTCCGTAGTCACGGTCTGAAATCCAAGAAAAAATTCCCGCGACTAGTTTGACGAAATAGAGATAAAATACCGTGACACAGATGTCGAAAGAACAATCACCTTCGGGATACATAACTGACCGATAGGACATCTCGAACGACGACCGTCGTAATGTGTCAGTTTTGATATGAGCAGGCCACGCGTTCTCTGTGTTAGCGGCGACCGAGAGACGCGGGCAACCGTGACGCTCTCGCTTACTGACGCACCAGTCGAAGTCGTTATCGCTCGAGCAATACCGGAAGCGATCGACCACCTCGAGCGAAAGCCGATCGATGCCGTCGTCATCGACGCAACGACGATTCCTGACGTGTCAGCAGTCGTCGATGCAGTCGAGAGACGGGCACCCGAGTGTCCGGCGTTCGTCTACTGGGGCGGTGGGACCGACGACTCCGTCGCCGTCTTGAGCGAAGTCGTTGCCCAGACGGATCGACAAGGATCTTCAGAGCGGCTTGCTGCAGCGATTACCGATCGTTTCCTCACGGGAAGTGACGGTGCGTTGCAGTCCGGTTCGGACCTGCATACGACCGCTCGAGTGAGTGAGCCGACGGTCGGTGACGTTCCAGACGATCTCGAGACGGTACTCGATGGAATCAAACGCCGGCTAGTCGACGCACGCTCGCCGAACGCCGTCGAACGGACACTCCGGGAAGAGTGTACGGCGATCGACCGGTTCGAGTTCGCCTGGATCGGAGAACTCGACCGGGGCGAACGCGAGATCGTCCCCTGGTTGACGAACGCAGAGACGATGGGATGGCCACTTCAGCGAACCTTTCCGGTCGGGAACGGCACTCAACCGCTCATCGAACGGGCACTCGAGAGTCGGGCCGTCCGGGTCGTCCAGGATATCGAATCGAATCGCGAACTCGTCCCACTGGCCGACCACGCACTCGAGTGTGGCGCACAATCGATCGCCGTTGCCCCGCTTGCATCCGCCGAACAACTCTACGGTGTATTCGTCGTCTACGGATCAGGCCGGCTTTCGGCTGACAGTCAGGAGACGATTCGATCGATCGCACACACCGTCTCTGCCGTCCTCGAAACTATCGCCGTCCGTGGACGGCTCGAACAGCGCGAACGGGCCCTGGATCGGTACGAGCGTCTGGTCGAGACCGCTGGTGATGGAATGTACGTCCTCGATACCTACGGCCATTTTACGACAGTCAACGATGCACTCGTCGAGATGACCGGGTACGCTCGCGAAGGGATGCTCGGCGAACACGCCAAACTCATGTTGAGCGAGCCAACAGACGTCGAAACCTGCAACGACGCTATCGAGACACTGCTCAAGCGGGGCGAACAGACGGGCACTGTCGAGTTGACGATCGAGACCAAAGCTGGCAACCAGATCCCCTCGGAGGCCAAAATCAGTGTGCTCGTTCGCAACGGTGAGTTTCTCGGGACTATCGGTGTCGTCCGAGATATCACCGAACGAAAGCGACGCGAACGAACGCTTCGCGAACAGAACGAGCGACTCGATGCCTTCGCGAAAATCGTCAGCCACGACCTCAGAAATCCGCTTGGTGTCTCGCGTGGCTATCTCGACCTCATCGAGAAAACAGGCTCACTCGAGCACATCGAAAAAGTAGATCGTGGACTCGATCGAATGGAATCGATCGTCGACGATGTCCTCGCGATCGCACAGGACGGCGAGTGGGTGACAGAAACCGAACCGGTCGATCTCGGATCTGTAGCTCAGGATGCCTGGGATCACGTATCGAGCGACGAGGCTACACTCACGGTTGGATCGCTGCCAACCGTCGACGCAGATGAGTCACGACTGCTTCGACTGCTCGAGAACCTCTTCCGAAACGCCATCGAACACGGCGGCCTCGACGTAACGATCAGAATCGACACACTCGAGCGCAAAGAGGGGTTTTATGTCGAAGACGATGGTGTCGGGTTTCCAGAAGAGATGTCCGAAACGTTGTTCGATCCGTCGGTGTCCGCCTCAGCGGGTGGGTTGGGTATCGGACTCTGGATCGTCAGAGAGGTCGCTACCGGCCACGGCTGGTCAGTCACTGCAAGCGAAAGCGAAAACGGCGGGGCCAGATTCGAGTTCGTGATTGGGGATCAATCGCCTTCCAGATCCTGAAACGCGCCGACGAAGTCATCGTGGGATTTCATTCCCGAAACGGTCTCGTCGACGCGTTCTTCGAGTTCGGTAACTCGTTCGGTGAGATCGACGTACTCGTCGTTGTTCGAAAGTTCACGATCCGTTTTTTCCGACTCCAAAAGCGCCTTTTTCGAGACGAGCGCGTAGTATTCTTGTATCTCGTTTTCATACTCCGACCGGACCGAGACGGTCTCGACCATGTCGACGAGTTCGTCTTTCGAAACCGGCTTGACGAGGTAATCATCAAAGCCCATTTCGATGATATCGAAGTCAGGATCGACGGCCGTAACCATCACCACGCGACAGTCATACCCTTCCTCTCGAATCGTCTCGAGCACCTCGTCACCCGAAAGCCCCGGCATTCGACGGTCGAGCAGGACGACCTCGACGGAGTCTGCCATCTTTTCGAGGGCCTCCGCGCCGTCGTAGGCCGTCTCGACGGTCCACTCGGTCGTCAGCCAGGCGGCAAACAGGTCTGCGAGTCGGGCCTCGTCGTCGACGACGAGGATTTCCACGTCGTCACTCATCGAATGACCCCTCCGTTCGTTTCGTCCATTCGAGCCACGAGTTCACAATAGCACCTCTGGTTGATAAAACTCGCGACCGTATGTAACGGTTTGGGAGACTTATTTATTTAGTTGACGGACATATAGTATAGTTTGATACGTAGTAATTTTTTAGATGGCGTTCGGACTCGGAATTTGGTCCCGGTCTCCAAGAGGCTGTTACTTCCCCTCGAATTCAGGCTCGTGATCGCCCATAAACGCCGTAATGCCTTCCATCAGATCGTCGGTTGCCATCAGATGCCCAAAGGCCGAGGCTTCGTACTCGAGGCCGGCGTCGATGTCGTCCCGGCCGGCCAACATTGCGCGTTTGACAAACCGCTGGGCGATCGGTGGGCCACCTGCCAGGTTCGTCGCCACCTCGAGAGCGCGTTCGTCGATTGCGTCGTTGTCGACGACCTCGTTGACGAAGCCATACTCGGCCATCGTCTCGGCGTTGTAGCGCTCGGCAGTGAAGATAATCTCCTTTGCGCGCCCTTCGCCGACGATCCGTGAGAGTCGCTGCGTACCGCCCCAGCCCGGCATAAGCCCGAGGTCGAGTTCGGGCTGGCCGAACTCGGATCGCTCGCTTGCAACCCGGAGATCAGCACACGTGGCGAGTTCCATCCCACCACCGAGACAGTAGCCATCGATACCCGCGACGACCGGCAGCTCACAGGCCTCGAGTTCGCCGAAGACCTGCTGTCCCTCACGGGAGAGTTCTTGGCCTTCGATTGGATCTGCACCGCTGCCGGCCATGCTCTGGACGTCCGCACCCGCCGAGAAGGCTTTGTCGCCCTCACCGGTGAGCAAAATCGCCCGGACCTCGTCGTCTTCTTCCAGCAGGTCGATCGCCGCCGAGAGCTCGGTGAGCACCTGGTCGCTGATCGTGTTCATCCGATGTGGCCGGTCGACGACGATGTGTCCGACCATCTCGCCGGGATACTCGAGACGGAGCGCCTCGAACTCGGCCTCGCCGTCGTCTGCCTGCTCGTAGAAGCCACCTTCTTCGGCCCGTTCTTCGAGGTATGGTGCTGGCTCGTAGCGGTCGTGGCCGGTCTCCTCGGAGGCCGCTTCGAGCGTCTCGAGGGCGGCCTCGAGGCCGAACTCGTCGGCCATCTTGACCGGCCCGTCGGGAAAGCCCGCACCCAGTTGGGAGGCCTCGTCGATCGATTCGGGCGGGGCGACGTCGTTGCCGATCAGCTTTGCACACTCGTTGGCCATCGTCGAAATCAGCCGCGCCTCGACGAGATCGGCGTGTTCGTCGGTCGGAATCTCGGCACCGGGGCCGTCCTCGTAATCATAAAAACCGACGCCCGTTTTCTTCCCCAGTTGCTCGTTTTCGACTTTGTCCTCGAGCAGCGGGGCGGGCTCGTAGGCCTCCCCAAGCACCTCGTGCATGTACTCGAGGACGTGGTAGCTGACGTCGTTGCCGACCTGGTCGCCCAGTTCGAACGCACCCATCGGGAGGCCCAGCGTGTACTTTGCGGTCGAGTCGACCTCCGCGATGGTCGCGACATCGTCTGAGACGAGCCAACAGGCCTCGTTCATCAGCGGCACCAGCACGCGGTTGACGATGAAACCAGGTGAATCCTTGTGGACTCGAACCGGCGTCTTACCAAAGTCCTCGGCCAGCTGCTCGACGACCTCGAGCGTTTTTTCGTCGGTTTCGCCACCCGAGATGACCTCGATCAGTTGCATCCGGACCGGCGGGTTGAAAAAGTGCATCCCACAGAACCGTTCGGACCGTTCGGTCACCTCCGCAAGTTCCGAAATCGAAAGACTCGAGGTGTTCGTCGCGAAGATTGCCTCGTCGTTGGCAACGGACTCGAGTTCGGTGTAGACCTCTTTTTTGATCTCCATCTGCTCGGGGACCGCCTCGATGACGATATCGGCGTCGGCGCAGGCTTCTTCCATATCGACAAGCGGCGTCACGCGCTCGATGGCCGCCTCGGCTTCCTCCTCGGTCAACTGGTCTTTTTCGGCCAGTTTGTTCAGCGACCACTCGATCTGGTCGTAGCCATTTTGAACGAACTCCTCGTTGATGTCCCGCATGGTCACGTCGTAGCCGGCCATCGCCGCCACCTCGGCGATGCCGTGGCCCATGTTACCCGCGCCCAGAACTGCAACGGTGTTGATATCGTC
>LKMM01000068.1 GCA_001563885.1 Natrialbaceae archaeon B1-Br10_E2g27 | reverse complement strand
ATGCTCCCCCACGTCGTCTACCGCGAGGGTGACGAACGCTCTCGAGCGCTCGCCTCGGCGTTTGGGACCGATCTGTTGCTCGCCGAAGCGGCGGACGAGGACGCCTCCGCGGAGTGGCACCGTCGGGGTTTCGCTGGCAAACTTCGTGTCGCCGCCGCCAAAGATGATATCCCGTCGATCACGCCCGAAATCGCCTACAACAAACAGATCGTCGAGCCAGCCGTCGAAATCGGCGTCGAGGGGTTGCTTGATGTCTGCCGATACCTCGAGATGTTGCCCGGTGAGGTCGACTCGAGCGGCCAGACCATAGCCAAAAATCACCTCGGACAGGTCGTGGCGTCCGATTCGGGGTTGTTCCGACCGGAGCCCGGACTCGAGGTCGGTGATCGACTCACGGAGGGTGAGCCCCTCGGAACGGTGTATGACCCACGAACCTACGAGCCACTCCATGAGGCCGTTGCCGACCGTACCGGCGTACTCTATGCGCTAACTCGCGAAGCAACGGTGACTGCCGGCGAACAGCTCGCAAGCGTCGCGGTCGTACTCGAGGAATCGGTTTGACCGATCCAGGTTCAAAACGTCCCCGGTCCGTTTTCTGGACGGGCGTCGACGTGGCGGGTGGCTACCAACTCGTCGTCTCGGACGACGACGATCAGTATGTCGCGTTCGTTGACGTCGTCGAACTCCGCAACGTCGACGACGAGCTGGTCGACTATGTTGCCATCGCGCTCGAGCAAGAGGACGACGTGTTCGCCGTCGACGATCCGATCAACGACGGCGACGTACTGGGTGGCGTTGGGTCGGGACTCGAGTGCGGTAGATGTCGATTTCGCGTCGGCACTAGCAACTCCAGCCGACGGTATAAACGCGACACCAGCTGAACTGAGCAGTCGGCAGACGGCTCGTCTCGAGGTCGTAACTCGATCCGGCATGTTCCCGCTGGCCGCCCCTTCCTATATAAACACTCGGCTGAGAGCTACGCCAAAGGTTTATCACCTCACTGGGAAGTATGAGAAACGATGGCCACCCAGCCCCCGGTCGCCCACGAGGCGCGATTGCAGGCTCGCAATATCGGCGGCATCGACGAGACGACGGTGGAACTTGGGTCCGGAATCACGGTCCTTGCAGGGCGAAACGCGACTAATCGAACGTCACTGTTGCAGGCGTTTATGGCAGCACTCGGCGGAGACGCCGTCTCGCTGAAAGCTGACGCCGAGGAGGGTGTCGCGGAACTCGAGATCGGTGAGGAGAGCTACCGGCGAACGCTGCGACGGACCGACGGCGGGGTCGTCATGGGTGGTGAGCCGTATCTCGAGGATCCGGAACTGGCTGAACTCTTTGCGTTCTTGCTCGAGTTGAATCCGGCCAGACAGGCGGTGACGACTCAGGACGATCTGCGGGAACTTATCTTTCGCCCGATCGACACCGACGAAATCGACGCGGAAATAACCCAGCTCACCGCAGAAAAAGACCAGCTTACTGAGAAACTGGATCGACTGGAATCGGTACGGCGTCAGCTCCCAGCTCTCGAGCAAACCCGGACCGATCTCGAGGGTCGGATCGAGGAGAAACGGGCCGAACTCGAGACGGTCACGGCAGCGATCGAGGCCGTAGAGTCGGGTAACGAGCGCGATGAACTCGACGAGAAACTCACCAAACTCCGCGAGAGCCGCTCACGGCTGGATGACCTCCGGTTCGAGGTCGAAACCGAACGCGAGAGTCTCGAGGCCTTACGCGACGAACGGAAGGAAATCCAGGCTGAACTCGATACCGTCGCGGCTCCCGAGTCAGTCGACGAGGCCGCGATCGACGCCGAGGTCGATCGCCTTCAACGACGCTCCCAGTCGATCGATAGCGTTCTGACCCAGCTCCGGAGTATCATCCAGTTCAACGAGGAGATGCTCGAGGGGGCCCACCCCGAAATTCGGGACGTACTCGCCGACGACCACGACGGAGAGAGTGAGACGGTCACCGATCGACTGTTCGAAGCCGACGACACCGTCCGGTGTTGGACCTGTGGCAGTACCGTCGACCGGGCCGACATCGAGTCGACGATAGAGCAACTGCGCTCACACCAGGAGACGAAACTGGCCGAACGCGACGATCTCAAAGCGCAGATCCAGTCGCTTCGGTCGGACCGGCGAGAACTCGATCAACGCCGAAAGCGTCACGACCGCTTAGAGGAGCGACTCGAGTCGACTGCTGCAGAGATCGACCGACGTGAGAGCCGACTGGAGGAACTCCTAACGCGACGTGAGGAACTCGAAGCCGACATCGAACGCCTCGAACGTGACGCCTCGGCGCTCGAAGCGGAAAGCGAACCCGAGGAAACGAACGACGAGAGCCTTCTCGAGTTGAACCGACAGGCAAACGACCTCGAGTTCTCGCTTGGCCGGCTCGAACGCGACCTCGAGACGACCCTCGAGGAAATCGCCGAGATCGAATCGGCGTTGGAAACCGAATCCCAGTTGTCTAACCGTCTCGAGGAACTTCGCGACGAACTCGAAGCGCTCCGAACGCGAATCGATCGGCTCGAACGCCAAGCAGTGGAGTCGTTTAACGAACACATGGACGCCGTTCTCGACGTTCTCGAGTACGACAATATCGAACGGATCTGGATCGAACGCATCGGGCAGACGGTTCGGGAGGGTCGTCGGACGGTCGAGCAGGCGGCATTTGAGTTACATATCGTCCGGAGTACCGACGACGACCGGACCTACGAAGATACGATCGAGCACCTAAGCGAGAGCGAACGCGAGGTCACTGGCCTGATATTCGCCCTTGCGGGCTATCTCGTCCATGAGGTCTACGACGTGGTGCCGTTTGTGTTACTCGACTCCCTCGAGGCGGTCGACTCGAATCGGATCGCCGCGCTTGTGGAGTATTTCGAGTCGTATACGGACTTTCTCGTGGTTGCCCTGTTGCCCGAAGACGCCGCCGCGATCGACGAGCGACACGAGCGAATACCAACCATCTAGAACACCCTAACAAGTAAGGCGGTCTGCTTGTTTTTGTGCCAATCATACGACCAGTACCGCCCGGACTGCGGGCGGTGGCCCCGGGGGCGCACGTGGGAAATCACGGGGCCACTTTCGTTCTACCCAGTTACGAGCGCTGCAGACATCGAACCCAAATAAGTGGTCGTCTTTGTGATTGCCGTCCTCGCCAAGACGCGTGTAGACTCATCGCACGATGTGGCCCAGATTGGAAGCAGGCCAATCACGTGGCCCGACTCGGACGGATCAATCACAAAGAATTTGCCAGCAGCGTGTCGTCGTTCGGTCGAGACCGTACTATGCGCACACCCGAGTCGGGGCCGACCAGACGAAAGTTGTTGAAACACACCTCAACGGCCGCGGCCGTCGGAATCGCCGGTCTGGCCGGCTGTCTCACGACCGACGGGCAGCCGACCAGTTGTAACGGACACTCGATCGAGCCGGATGCCGATCTGGCCGGGGCGGACCTCTCTGCGTGTGATCTCGCTCAGGCCAACCTCGCCGGTTCCGACCTTTCTGAGGCAGATCTCTCGGAAGCGAACCTCTATATGGCCGATCTCACCGGTGCGACGCTTCGGGATGCAACACTCACCGATGCGACCATACTGACGACGGCGCTTGCCGATGCGGACGTTCGCGGCGTAGACCTCTCGGGTGTGTCGTTGACCGGCGGGGATCTCTCCGGTATCGATCTGTCGGATGCGACGTTTCGGAGTACCGACCTCTGGGAGGTCGATTTATCCACAGCGGATCTCTCGGGGAGCGATCTCACGGACGCCACGTTCGATGGGGTAGATCTTTCGGGTGCCGAGTTAGCCGATGCGACACTCGAGGGGGTGGTGATCGAGAATACAGTGCTCACTGGCGCAACCGTCGGGAGCGTCGATCTCTCCGGGCGGGATCTGGCCGGCATAGACCTCTCGGGAACGATGGTAGCGGGTGCAGATCTTTCTGAGGCCGATCTCACTGACGCCGATCTCACTGACGCCGATCTCTCGAGTTCGGATCTCTCGGGGACCGATCTCGCGGGTGCGGATCTGACCGGCGCGGACCTCCGGGAGGCGACGCTCGAGGATGCATCGGTGCAGAACGCGTCGTTCAACGACGTCGATTTCGAGGGGACGACCTGGCACGACGGTGGTTCGGCCCCGGGAGCTGGCCGGTAAGCTATGATGAACTGACGCTGCCGGGATGCCGTCCTCCCTCGGAGCACCGCCGACGCTCACCTGGCAGTGATGGTGTCGGCAGGATACTCGAGCAAAGACAATCACCGGCACGCAGCCAAAGTTATTAAAAAGAGGTTGGATAATAATATCACTAAATGGATTTGATCCGAGATCGACGTCGGCGACACGTCGACTGCTGTCCGGCTCCCTGCGTCCGGTCGACGCGAACCGAGACGACGAACCGAGATGCGAAAAGAGATCTCCGGCCGTTGAGTCGATGACCGAGACGACAGTTACCATCGTCGGCGGCGGCGTCCACGGCGTTCATCTCGCAGTCTGCCTCCTCGAGTCCGATCTCGTCGAACGGGAGGAGCTGTGTCTCATAGAGCCAGCGGGGTTGCTCGCCCGCTTTCGCCGACAGTGTCGCCAGTGTGGGATGGTCGAACTCCGATCGCCGTACGTCCATCACGTCGGCTACGATCCGTTCTCTCTTCGCGATTTCGCCCGCTCGAACGGGCGGATGGACGAACTGCGTCCGAGCGACTTTGGCGCGGACCGTCCGACAGTGTCGCTGTTTTTCGACCATGCCGAGTGGGTCTGTGATCGGTACGATCTCGAGTCACTCGTCTGTGAGACGCGGGCAACGGACATCGTCGACGAGGGTGATCGAGTGCACATTGAGACGACCGCCGGCCCGGTCTCGAGTCGGTGGTGTGTGCTCGCGGTCGGTCACGGTGGCTCGTATACAGTCCCGGAATGGGCAGAGGAGTTGCCAGCCGACACACCGGTGAACCACGTCTGGGACGGGTTCGACCCCGAGACGGTCGGTGAGCGGGATGCGGTCGGAATCGTCGGCGGCGGGATCACCGCCGGCCAACTCGCGACCAGGCTTGCCCAGCCCGGTCGGGACGTGACGATGTTCGTCCGCAGCCCCTTTCGGGTCGAAACGCTCGAGGCGAGCACCGACTGGATGCATTTCTCGAGCGTCGTCGAGGAGTTACACGACCTCCCCCCGGCATCCCGGAAGCGAGAACGCCTCGTCACGAACGCTCGGTACGACGGCACGATGCCGCCGTACGTCTTTCGGCGGCTTCGCCAGGCTATCGAGGATGGCCAGGTCACACTCGAGGAAACCGAGATTACGGTTGCGACGGAGGCTGGCGGGACCGTCGTCGTCACCTGCGAAAACGACACTGCGTGTTGTCTCGATCAGCTCGTGCTGGCGACTGGCTTTGGGTCGCCATACGACTGTCAGCTCTTCGAGCGACTACGCGAGCGTGCGCCACTGCAGACGGGCTATCGAGGTGCGCCGGCGCTCGATGACGAGACGCTGCGCTGGCTGCGAACTGACGGCACACGCTCACGGGTTGTGGTCTCCGGGGTCGGGGCCCAGCAGGTACTCGGCCCGTTCGCCCGGAACGTCATCGGTGCGCGTCGGGCAGGGAGATTGCTTCTCGAGGCACTCGAAGCCGACGATTTCGAATCTCAGCTATCGACACCCACGTCCAGCCCTCGAGCTCAGTCCGTCGACTGATACTATTGGACGGAACTGTGTGATCGCCGCCCTGGGGCAGCGATTCACGACGAACGTCCGGAAGTATGAGAGACGGGTGGACGTTCGTCGCCCGCCATTGCACTCGAGATGGCCCTCGTAATGCGGTCCCCGGTGCGTCTGGCTCCCGGAATGTTCGGCGCGTAGGGGCCAACGGTCCCGAGTGCAAGCGCACCCGAGACATAAAGCGGCGAGGCGGTCCCATCGATCCGCCGCCAGGCGAGGGTCTCATCTTCGAGGACGGGCATCTCCGCATGGCCTTGCTCGAGTTCCAGGTCGGCGACGATGCCCTCGACGAACGGGTGATCGAACGGCGGTTCGAACCCCGTCGCGAGGACGATCCGATCGCCATCCAGTCGGGCGTGGTGCTCGAGGGTAAGTTCGACACTCGTATCGTCGGCTGTCGCCTCCCTGATTTCGCCCTGTTCGATCGCGAGTCGTCCCGACTCGAGTTGGCTCTCGAGTTCGCTGTAGAGATACGGCGGCACCGTCGCAGTGTGGCGGGCGGCGTCGACGACCTCGAGGCGGGCCGCAGAGCCCGGCGGCAGGTGGTGTAGCTGTTCCTCGATATGCGACCAGGTGATCCACGGTGGATCAGCCTCGGCGACCTCCCACTCGAGCGGCCTCCGGGTGAGCAGGGTCACCGACTGGGTTTCGCTTAGCGAGCACGCAAGCCGGACGGCCGTGATCCCGCTGCCGACGACGATCGTTCGATCGACCGCTGCGGTCGGGTCGAAGCCATCCCAGACGTGGGCCGTGTGCTCGAGCGAGCGGGCCCACTCGGGCCACCGATACCGGTCGCCGTGACCGATCGCCAGCACGCACCGGCGAGCGTCGACCGGACCCGCTGTGGTCTCGAGGCGAAGGTCGCCCGTTTTGCGTTCTGTGATCCGGCCGACGCTCGCCTGGAGGTGGACCGACTCGAGGTCCGTGCGATCGATCACCGACGTGGCGTGGTCGAGAAACAACTCCAGTGAGGGCCGCGGTGGGTAGTCGACGGTCTCGACGAACTCGTCTTCGCGGCTGGCAGCCTCGGCGAAACGCTCGAGGCCGAACGCCTCGGTGCCGACGTGATGGACGAACGTCGACCGGAGTGTGTCCATCCCGCAGGCACGACCCTTCCGGCGAAACGACTCGAGGAGCCGATCGTGTGGGTCAAAAATTGCGAGCGCCGACTGTTCGAGTGGCGTCTCCTCGAGCAGCCGCTGGGCAAGGATCGTTCCGTGGATACCGCCGCCAACGATCGCACACTCGAGGGTCTGTGGTGTCTGACCGTTCGACATCTGTCTCATCGATTTTGTCCGTGATTAATAAATCTATCTACAAAAATAATAACTACAGCTACTTCGTCCGATATCGTTGATAACAGTTTTTACTGTGGACGGAGAGGGTACGCACAGATGGTCGACGAAGACACCGACACTGCGGAGGAACAAACGGGACACAAACGAGTCTGTCGAGCGACGGGGCGCAAACAGGGCCTGGTCGGCAAATACGGCATCTGGCTCTCACGCCAGTCGTTTCGGGAGATGGCTCGTGATATGGGATTCAAAAAATACGACTGATACTGCCGGACGTCCGTCGTAAATCGCCGCCCCGGAGTGGCGAAAATCTTCACATAGTTCCGTCCGATAGTATGAACACACGACGGCGACCGATTGGGCCACACTACAGCTTCGAGATTTCACCGGCGCTCTCGGCGGCCTCGAGTGCCGACTCGAGCGTCGCTCCCGATCCCGACGCCGTCACAGCCGCGTTGAGCGTCCCCTCGAGTATCGGTGCGTCGGCGATGGTGACCGCACAATCGACATCGACCGCTTCGATTGCGAGTTCGGCGTTCATGACGGCGCTGCCGAGGTCGGCGATCACGAGAACGTCGTGGCCGTCCGCTGTGAGGCGTTCGATCGCCGCTTCGATCGGTCCGGGCGTCGTCCCGATACGGCCGTCGTCGGTGCCGCCCACCGCTTCGATCGGCACGTCCCCACCCATCTCGAGGGCAATCTCGCGGATGCCTGTGGCGGCCTGGACGCTGTGGGAGACGACGACGAGTCCGACCATCAGTCGCCTCCGTCGGCCGGGAGGTCATCGCTCGTCGAGACGTCCTCGCCAGTTGCCTCTGGATCGTCGGCGACCGATGTCTCGAGTTCCTCGGGGTCGACCTCGGCTTCGGCGTCGACGTCGACCTCGCCGTCTAGATGCTCGGTCGCGACGGCGAGCAGTTCCTCGAGCAATATGAGCGTGCTCGTTGCGCCGGGATCCTGATGGCCGACTGACCGCCAGCCCAGATAGGAGGCTCGGCCCTTTTTTGCCCGCAGCGGGGTGGTAAACTCCACGCCACGGCGGGCGGCGTCGACGGCTTTGCCGAGTGCCTCGAGAGGGGCGCAGCCATCGACCTCGATCGACTTCTTGTAGGTGTGAACTGCCGGCGTGAGTGCATCGACCATCGTCTTATCTCCAAGCGAGGCCTTCCCGCGGCTCTCGACGGTCTCGAGGTAGCGTTCGGCGAACGCGACCGTCGTCTCCGGTGTCAGTCCGTCCTCGAGTTCCTGGCTGGCTTTCATCAGCGAGCCTCCATAGAGGGGGCCAGAGGCACCGCCGACGGCCGAGACAAGCGCGACGCCAGTCGTCTTGACGACGTCCGCCGGGTGGTCGTCGGTCTCCTCGAGTTGCTCCGTGGCCTTCCCGAACCCACGGGTCATATTCGCGCCGTGGTCGGCGTCGCCAATGGCGGAATCGAGTTCTGTGAGGGATGCTTTTTTGTCAGCGATTCGGTCGTCCGCCGCCCGGACAGCCTCACGAACCGCGTCGGCCTGGGTTTCGAGGTCGATCGAGTCGTCGGTCATCGATTACTCGACCACCGTCAGCCCGGGCGTTTCGGCGGGATACGCGAGCAACTCTTTTAATTCGTCGTCGAGTTCGAGTACGGTGATCGAACAGCCCATCATGTCGAGTGAGGTCATGTAATCGCCGACGCGTTCGTCCCAGACCTCGAGACCGGCCTCGCCGACGATCTCTTGGACCCGACGATTGACGACGTACAGTTCCATCAGCGGCGTCCCACCCATCCCGTTGACCATCGTTACAACCTCCGTGCCCCCCTCGAGATCGAGATCCTCGAGGACAGCCTCGGTGAGATGATCTGCGATTTCGTCGGCGGACATGACGTCCGTGCGTTCAGTTCCTGGTTCGCCGTGGATGCCGATGCCGAGTTCGACCTCTTCAGCGCTCAACTCGAAGGTTGGCTCGCCTTTCTCGGGGGTGACACAGGAGGTCAGCGCCATCCCCATCGTGCCGACGTGTTCGTTGGCTTTTGCTGCGACGCGTTTGATTTCCGAAAGACCACCACCCTGGTGGGCCATCGCGCCGGCGACCTTGTGAACAAAGATGGTGCCGGCGACGCCGCGACGACCCGACGTATACAGCGAGTCCTCGACGGCAACGTCGTCGTCGACGACGACAGACTCCACCTCTGTCTCGGCTTCCATCTCGGCCATCTCCATCGCCGTCTCGAAGTTCATCACGTCACCTTCGTAGTTTTTGATCACACAGAAGACGCCTTCACCGCCGTCACAGGCCTGGATCATCTCGCTTATCTGATCAGCCGTCGGCGAGGTAAACACCTCTCCCGCAGCCGCCCCATCGAGCATCCCGTCACCGATGAAGCCAGCGTGCGTCGGTTCGTGACCGCTCCCGCCGCCGGAGACGATCCCGACTTTTCCCTCGAGTGGAGCGTCGGCTCGCACAACGACCGTCGTTCCCTCGAGTCGCCGGAAGTCGTGGGCGGTACACATCCCCTCGATCATCTCGTCGACGACAGCGTCCGGATCGTTGATCAATTTCTTCATGATCCTACATGGGGTGTGGTTACATGGCAAGATAACCCTTGCTCGGCGTTACAGCAACCGAGACGTTCGTTTTTGTCTGAAACTAGTTCCTCACGACGACTGCCGTCGGTGGGGGTCTCACCGACGACTAGCAGTACTTCCGGTGTTTAATCGCCTCAATAGCGAGATTTTACAGTAATATAGCTATATCTTACAGTAAAATTTCGGGTGATCGTTGGTTCACTCAGTCAATCTGACAACTGATTTGCAAGAATCTGCGCCAACTCTGCTTCATCACGCTCAAGAGCGATGGCTGTGGCAGTCCCGATCGCATCTGACCAACTGTCACAGTCGTATTCAGCCATTACCAGGGCGAGTTGCTCCATCACTTCGTCAGAGACGGTCAGACTGTTGTATCCATTCGGTGGCATGACAGAT
>LKMM01000067.1 GCA_001563885.1 Natrialbaceae archaeon B1-Br10_E2g27 | reverse complement strand
TGCTCAACCCCGGCCAGGTCGTCTTCCGTGATGACAACCCGACGGACCTGAAAGAACACCACCGTTTTGGGCCCGAGTACGGCTTCGATGCGGGCTTCGAGCCCGTCCTCGAGTGGCAAAACGATCAGGGCTTCCAGGGGATGACCGAACTCTGTCACGGCTGTGCGGGCTGTCGAGGCGAACAGTCGACGACCGGCGGCGTGATGTGCCCCACCTTCCGGGCGAGCCACGAAGAAATCCTCTCGACACGCGGGCGGGCGAACATGCTCCGGCAGGCGATGAGCGGTGATCTGCCGGACGATCCGACCGACAGCGAGTTCACAAAGGAGGTGCTCGACCTCTGTATCGGCTGTAAGGGCTGTAAACACGACTGCCCGAGCGGCGTCGACTTAGCGAAGCTCAAAGCCGAGGTCACCCACGAACATCACCAGCGCCACGGCATCTCGCTTCGCGATCGGGTCTTTGCAAACTTCGAACTCCTCGCGAAACTCGGCTCGGCGACCGCCCCCGTCTCGAACTGGATGGCAGATCTGCCCGGCTCCGGGCTCATCGCCGAGAAGACACTGGGCATCGCCCGCGAGCGAGAGACGCCGACGTTCAAACGCGAGACGTTCGCCAAACGCACCGCCGACCACTGGCCTGCAGTACCCGCAGGCGAGGCCACCCGGAAGGCCCTGCTGGTACCCGACATCTACACCAACCACGAGTATCCAGACGCCGGCGAAGCCGCCCTCGCCGTCCTCGAGGCCGCAGGCGTCCACGTCGAGATTGCCGATCCGCGCGATGTCGGTCGGCCGGCGTTCTCGAAGGGGATGCTTGGTGCGGCCGCAGAGAAGGCAAACGAGTCCGTCCACGCCTTCCACCCCTACGTCGAAGACGGCTGGGACGTCATCCTGATCGAGCCCTCCGATGCGGTGATGGTCCAGTCCGATTATCTGGATCTGTTCTCGCATCCGGAAGTCGAACAGGTCGCCGCGAACACCTACGGCGTCTGTGAGTACCTCGATACCTTCGACCTCGATGCCGAGATTGACTTCGACGCGCCCGAAGACCACCTCGCGTATCACGGCCACTGCCACCAGAAAGCCCACGCCAAAGACCACCACGCCGTTGGCGTCCTCCGCCGGGCCGGCTACGCCGTCGACCCACTCGACTCGACGTGCTGTGGGATGGCCGGTAGTTTCGGCTACGAGGCCGAACACTACTCGATGAGCAAGGCAATCGGCGAAGTACTCTACGAACAAGTCGACGCAAGCGAGGCCGACCAGGTCGTCGCCCCCGGCGCATCCTGTCGGTCCCAACTCGGCGACAAACCCGGCGCAACCGAACAACCGCCGACGCCGATCGAAGCGCTCGCGGCGGCCCTCGAGTAGCCGTCACTCGACGATTTGTGCGGTGAACGGACGTGCCTCGGCTTTGTACCTCGCGTACTGTGATTCGGCCCACTCACAGGTGGCCACGCAGTCGGTGTCGATCAACGTCCGCACTGTCCCTGTCTCTCCCTCGTGACAACTGATCGCGATCCGATCGTCGAACAGTCCGATACCGTAGTCGGGCAACGCGTCGTGGACGAACACCTCGAGATACTCACTTTCGAGGGGCTCGACGCAGTGGCTGGCGTGTGTTTCGCGGATGTAATTTGCGGCATCGGGCGGGTCGACGACGGTCGTCTCCATTCCCTCGAGGATACGTGAACGAAGCAGGTCCTTGCAGGGTTCAAACAGCGCAACGTCAGCGCCGACGAACCGAAATGTTTCGGTGTCCTCGAGGAGGGTTTCGAACCGGCTGATCGGTGCGTACGGATCGGTGGGTTCGGCGACGGTTACGACCGCATCGGCACACATCTCGACGGTAAAGCCATCGCGCTCGTCGGGCAACCACTCCCAGACCTCTCGAAGCGATCGCTCGAGTTCGACGCGTGCGAGCAGTTCCCCGAGTGCCTGCGAGACAATCGCCCCGAGTTGGGTGGTCTCATATTGGTGACCGTCACGTCGTATCCAGTTGCGGGACTCGAACTCGCGGATCGTCCGGCGGATAGTCGATCGTGAGACGCCAGTCAGCGCCGGCAGATCAGACCGGTATTTCGGGCCCTCGGTCAACGCCTCGAGCACCTCGACGCGGTGGACAGAGCGGGTGAGATACGCAATATCCTCGATCGCCTCCGTTTGGGACCCGTGGCTATTGGTAACGAGGGTCATATAGGTGGTACTCGAAAGAGCGTGATAACTGTTGGCTCACTCGAACACACTGGTTGCGGTCGGAAAAATAGTCGTTTCAGACGGTCTCGAGGTACTCACCTCGGAGTTTCTTGGCCGAGAATTCCTGACCGTAGATCGCTTTCATGTGATTTTTGGCCAGTTCGATGGCCTCGTCTTCCGATTGGACGATAAATCGGCAGTCGGCGGCTTCGTTTTCACAGTCGAGTCGGTGGGCAGTTGGCACGGTTTTTCACCACGCTCTTTTTTGAGGCCAGACTCGAGTGCTCGAGAGTCGTTACGTTTTACCGCTCCCGGCCCGAATCGAGGCCCAATGACTGCCCAGACCGTCCAGCAGGGCGACCTCGTCACCGTGATCGGGCTCGAGGTCCACGTCCAACTGGAGACCGACACGAAGATTTTCTGTGGCTGTTCGACCGCACAGACCGACGAACCCAACGAGAACGTCTGTCCCGTCTGTCTCGGCCTTCCCGGTGCCTTGCCTGTACTGAACGAAGAGGCCGTCGAGGCCGCCGTCAAAGTCGGCAAGGCAATCGACGCCCACATCCCCGAAGAGACCCGATTTCACCGGAAAAACTACTACTATCCCGACCTGCCGAAGAACTTCCAGATCACACAGTACGACGAGCCAATTTGCCAGGACGGCGAACTCGAGGTTTCAGTCGAGGGCTCTCGGCGAACGATCACGATCGAACGCGCCCACCTCGAGGAAGATCCAGGCAGCCTCCAACACGTCGGCGGCGGCATCGACACGGCCGACTACACCCGAGTCGACTACAACCGGGCAGGCACGCCGCTTATGGAAATCGTCACCGCACCCGACTTCCGCAGTCCCGACGAAGTGCGGGCGTTTCTGGCCGAACTCTCGGAAGTCCTCGAGTATCTGGGTGTCTTTGATGCCGAACGCGACGGCAGCCTCCGGATCGACGCCAACCTCTCGATTATCCCCGAAGCCGACATCGACGGCGAGGACACCGATGAAATTGGAACTGAGGCTCTCGAGGCTGCAAACCGGACGGAGGTCAAAAATATCTCGAGTCACAAAGGCGCAGAGAAAGCCCTCGCTTACGAGGAAACCCGCCAGAAAAACGCCATCCGACGCGGTCGGGCGGTCGAACAGGAGACTCGCCACTGGGACGAAGCCCGCGGCATTACGGTCTCGATGCGCTCGAAAGAAGCCGAGAAGGATTATCGATACTTCGAGGAAGCCGACCTGCCGCCGCTTCGGGTCTCTCACTGGAAAGACGAGATTTCGATCCCCGAACTGCCCTCGGCCCGACGCGAACGCTTTCAGGCGGAGTACGGCTTAAGCGAGGAGGCCGCCTCGAAGCTCACCTCGACGAAACAGGTCGCAGATTTCTACGAGGACGTCGCCCGCGAGTTCGACCCCGACCTGGCTGCGACCTGGGTCGCCGACGAACTGCTCGGCGAACTCAACTACCGCGATATGGACATTACGGACCTCGAGGGCCGACTCGAGGAGGTCGCCAGACTGGTCGAACTCGTCGCCAAAGAGGAGATCACGGCGAAAAACGCAAAGGAGGTCGTCTTGCGGACGATGCTCGACGAAGGCGATGCGCCGGACAATATTGTAGAGGCCGAAGGCCTTGGCAAGACCGATGAGGACGAGGTCCAGCAGGCCGTCGTCGACGCGATCGACGAAAACCCCGACGCCGTCTCTGACTTCCACGAGGGTGAAAACGGCGCAATCAACTTCCTCGTCGGCCAGGTCATGCAAAAAACCGGCGGCAGCGCAGACCCCGGCGACGTCAACCAGTTGTTGCGAGCCGAACTCGAGGGATAAGACGCTCGAGAACCCACAGCACCACTCTTATTCGTGTGTAGGATCTACACATAAGTGTGATGTCGGAGGAGAAAACCCGGGTCGATTTCAACGCGCCCACGTCGCTGGTCGAACGGGCAGATACAATCGCGGGTCTTCTCGACGTCTCCCGAACACAGCTACTCGTGGAGGCGCTTCGGGACGAACTCGAGGCGCTTGCGACCGACGAGCAACTACAGCGACTCGTCAGTGACGCATACTACGCCGACGAACTCGATTTCGAGACCGTCGAATCGATTCTCGGTACGGAAGATGCGATGCGGATGAGTCTCCTTCGGGCCTCGTTGGACCGCGATCCACCCGAACCACAGATTGAAGACGTCCCGTCGCCTGCGGAATTTTACGAGGGGGACGTTCCCGAGTGGACGCCGACCGACGATACCAATTTCGACGGATGACAATGGCTGATCGACCCGTCGTTGTCGTCGATACCAACGTTCTCCTCAATCTCGCAACACCCGTGGTTGACGGGCGCGCTCACGCGCCGAGTGGCGAAGACCCATTCAGAACCGTTCTTGCCGGGTACGACGTTCACGTTCCCTCGAGTGTCTTGGGGGAAGTGTCCGAGGCGATAGAAAGCGACGACCTCCTCTCAGCAGCGGCCGAATTGGTCTTTCGGGCATCGCATCAACTAACCACACACGAGGTCGATGCAGCGATCGAAGGCCCCCTCGAATTCGGTCTCGATCCAGGCGAATCACACGGCATTTGGCTTGCAAACGAGCTTGCGGCCGATATGTTCGTCACGGACGAGTTTAATACGACGAACTACCTCTTCGTGTCTCTCGCACTCGAGGATCGAAACACCTTGTTCACCACACCACACGTCCTCTGTATGCTGGCTGCAGACGGGATCCTCGACGTTGGATACGTGAACGCAGCGTTGACGTATTTCGTCGAAACGAAAGGGTGGGATAGACAGTATATCGGTCAGCTACGGAGCAAATACTGTTCGGAATGAGTTCGGACTCGTCGTCGGTGACTTCGAGCGTGCCCGATCCGAGGTCACTTCCGCGACCCGTCGAATTATTAGCGGCCACAGACAGCTATCGGTATGGACCGGATCACGCTGGGCAACGACGAGTTCGAGGGCCACAACAACGCCTACGTGCTGATTGACGGCTCCGGCGAGGACGTGGCACTCGTGGATACCGGCATCGCGACCCCGGAAACCCGCGAGGAGCTACGTGAGGGGCTGGCCGACCGTGGCTATTCGTTTGCGGATATCGACGACATCGTCCTCACTCACTACCACGTCGACCACGCTGGCCTCGCAGGCGAGATCCAGGCTGCAGGCGACGCGACCGTCTACATCCACGAGGCCGACGCGCCCATCGTTTCCGGCGACGAGGACGCCATCGAGGCCATGCACACCCGCCGTCGCGAGTACCTCGAGTCGTGGGGTGTCCCCGCCGAGGCCCAAGAGGAACTGCTCGCGTTCCTCGAGGCTGCAAGCCACGTCTCGGGCGAGCCCGCCGATGTAACTCCCATCGACGACGGCGACATACTCGAGGTCGGCGGCCACCGCCTCGAGACGGTCCACTCGCCGGGGCATACCGCCGGGCTATCTGCGTTCGAGGTGATCGACGGGTCGGCGGCGGGCGAGGGCACACGCGAGGCGTTCGTCGGCGACGCTATCCTCCCAGTGTACACGCCAAACGTCGGCGGCGCGGACGTTCGGGTCGAACGCCCGCTCGAGACCTATATGGGAACGCTCGAGGGCCTTGCCGGCCGTGGTTACGACCGCGTCTGGCCCGGCCACCGCGACCCGATCGACGAACCCGACACACGCGCCGAAACCATCCTCGACCATCACCGCGAGCGAACCGACCGCGTCCTCGAGGTACTCGAAGCCCATGGCCCGGCTGACGTCTGGACGGTCAGTGCCCACCTCTTTGGCGACCTCTCGGGAATTCACATCCTCCACGGTCCGGGCGAGGCCTACGCCCATCTCGAGCACCTCGACCGCGAGGGAGCGATTGCACTCGAGGACGGCGAGTATCGGCTGGTCGATACGTAACGGCTATTTTTGCGACGACAACTCGTGTAATTGCTCGAGGTCGTCCCACTCGTGTCCGCAGATGACGATGGCGTCATGGCGGCGCTCTATGTCTTTGACCCGGCGGAGACTCTCTTTCCAGTGGCGTTTACTCCAGAGCAGCCCGCCACCCATGGGATGTTCGTCTTCGTAGTTTTCGCGGACGTACGCGAGGTCGCCGGCGATGATCACCGTCTCCTCGCCAAGTTCGATCCGGACGCCCATGTGTCCGGGGGTGTGCCCGGGCAGGTGCAACAACTCGAGGCCATAGAAAAGAGACTGGCCGTCACCGCGGACGAGTCGCCACTCGAGGTCGCGGTCGAAATCATCGGCGATGTAGGCGTCTCCGCCCGTATCCGTTTTTGCACTGCGGTAGGCGTACTCGAGTTCGCGTCTGTGAACATAAATCGGGGTTTCGGAGCCCGCGAACGCATAGAGGCCGCCGGCGTGGTCGAGGTGAAGGTGGCTCTGGATCACCAGATCGATCTCGGCGAGTGAGTAGCCAGCCTCAGCGAGGTCGTCCTCGAGCGAGTCGAGCCCGGTGTGTTCGAAGGCACTGTACAGCGGCCCAGGCCAGTATCCCGAAGCAGCCTCGGGGTGTGAGCCGGTATCCCAGAGCATCGTCGCCTCGGGATGTTCGATAACGACATTGTAGACCGGGCTCTCGCTCATTGCGAGGTCTGGGTTGGGATCGTCTGCGGTGGCCGTGACAAAGCCCTCTATGACGTGGTTGTGATCGGCGGTGATGGTCCCGCGTTCGATCGGGGTGAGCGTGATGTCGTTCATATCCGACGTGTATAGACCGAGGGGTATAGAGTGGTTGCCAAACAGTGTCTCGCTCGATGGCGAGGGCGACGTGACTCAACAGGTTTAAGACCGCGCTGGCGATAGATAGCCCTACTATGGCCAAGAAAGGAACAGTCGGTAGCGCAGGTCGCTTTGGCGCACGCTACGGCCGAGTTGCACGACGTCGCGTAAGCGAGATCGAATCGGACATGCAAAACGCCACCGTCGACGGCGACAGCGTCAAACGCGTCGGCACCGGCATCTGGAAGAACGAAGAGACCGGCGAGATGTTCACCGGTGGCGCATACCGTCCACAGACGCCTGCCGGACAGACCGTCCGCCGCTCGATCCGCGCTGCACTCGCCGAAGACGACGACTAACCCCACGCGAGCACACAGATGAGCTACAAATGTTCCCGCTGTAAACGAGACGTTCAACTCGATGAGTACGGTGGCGTCCGCTGTCCGTACTGTGGACACCGCGTACTACTGAAAGAACGCAGCCGCGACGTCAAAGAAGTCGGCGTCAACTAACGAGCCTCGTTTTCGTCCAGCCGACAGCTTAGATGACCACCAACACCACCCGAGCAGACGACCACGACGCGACACTCGAGTTCGAGTACGAAACTGCGACTCGAGCACGTATCGTCGCCGAGAGCGTCGCTCGGGAGGTGGGTGAGATCGATGACGGGCGTTCGGTGATGACGATCAATCGTGAAAGCAGGCGGGTCGAACTCGAGATCCAGGCTGGGGATCTCATCGCCCTGCGAGCGGCGCTCAACACGTGGTGTTCGCTGGTCGATGTCGCCGAGCGAACAGCGATCGTCGGCGATGCGGCGTGACAGCTCTTACCATTCCAAGACAGCGATTCAAGATATCCGCCAGCCAGTATGGATCTCAGGCACTCGCTGATCCGAACGAAAGCGTGACTTTTTCCGTCCGGAGGGCGACCGTCGAGATATGCAAGGAAACCTGCCGCCGGAAGCACAGGAAAAAATCGAACAACTACAGGATCTTCAGGAGACCGCCCAGACGGTTGCCGTCCAGAAACAGGAGTCCGAATCGAGTCTGACCGAAGCCGAAAACGCCCTCGACGAACTCGAGGGAATCGACGAGGAGACAACGATGTATCGACAGGTCGGCGAACTGCTCGTCGAAACCGATTACGACGAGGCCGAAGCAGCCCTCGAGGACAAGGTCAACTCCCTCGAAATTCGCCTCGAAACGCTCGAGAAACAAGAAGACCGTGTCCAACAGCAGTTCGAGAGCCTGCAGGACGACCTCGAGTCGCTGCTCGGCGGCGGCGTCGGCGGACCGGCTGGTCCGGGCGGCCCGGGCGCTGGCGGCGCATAAATGTCTGCCGAGCCGACTGATGAGGAGGTCGTCAAAGCGGCTGCCGACGCCGCTGAGGGGCTGATCTTCTCGCGGTACAAACAGTCGAGCGTTCGCGATCTGGACGTGACAGTCACGTTCGAGGACGGAATACTCGAGGTGGATGTCTACCTCAACGTGCCAGACGCTTCGGACGCCGATACGGTTGCCGATGAGGCGGCACGCACGGCGCGCGAAGCCGTCGACGGTCTCTTCGAGCCGTGAACTGGTAAGGGACCTGTATCTCTTCTCTACTCGCTCGCTCCGTCGCCGAGAAAGGGAATAGCGCCTTGCACAGCAGGAGCTAACGTATAGTAGTAGTGATTCGCTTTCAGTGGCGGTCGAGGCGAAAACGTTGAGACAGTTGAATTGTTTGGAGTATAGACAATGGACGAAGCTGGCCCAAACGAAGGTTCACCCACCTCCAATGAGGGCACTTCGACGGGAACGGGACGATCTCGCCCGCTCGAGGCCATCGACCCACGCGTGCTCTTGGTGGGCACACTCGCTGTGGGCATCGCCATCGGCGCACTCGTTGTCGGTGGCGTGCCGGCGCTCGAGGAGTCACCGCCCGATCCCGAGATCGAATCGGTCGACGTGCTCAGTGCGGGCTGTCACGATGACGTGCGTCCACGGGGAATGTCGAGTTCCGATGGGGTCTGGGTCAGTACGATCAACAATACCTCGGCCCATACCGAGGTGTCCGCACAGATCCGTCGAACGTCCCCACCGGACGGAACGGTAGCCGCGTATCGGGTGGATCTGGAAACGCACAATACGACGGTCGAATCGGACGAGTGTCACGGCCGGATCGTCTACCGTGTCGAGTTCGACGTTCCCTACCCGGACGCTGCAGACGCAATGCGGACCGAACGCTACGTCGACGGTGAACTGCGCGGCTGTGGAAGTTCGAGCAGCGGTCCGGAGACGGGCTGTGTTGCCTTACACGAGGATCGACCAGCCCATTACTCGAACGGGACGGTCACACACGAGCCACTCTGAGTCGATTCAAATTGTTGGACAGCGGTGGCAAACGGTTCCAAGCGACCGTCTCAGCCGTCGTCGGCATCGTCTAGTTCCGAGGGGTCACCCTCCCGGCGGTCGTTTCCCTGCTCGAGAACGACGATCGACTGATCCATCGATGTCCGCAACTGTGGTGTTGTAGGCCGTGCGTCCCGCCGGCTCTCGGTCTCGAGACGGTCGCTTCTGACTCCGCGTGGTGTTAGATACTCCCCATCAACGTCGACGCCTGCCCGTTCACAGAGTCGTTTGAGCACCGACCGGGCTCCTTCGGTCGTGATCGCCGGTGGTGCAATCGCTCGCTCGCGGGAGAGTTCCGTCGCCGTCTGTTCTTCGAGTAATCGTTCGATCGCGTCGTCGTCGTGGCCTCGGTCGGCGAGTCCCTCGCGGACGCGACGGGCAATCGAGGGGGCATGACGGGTCGGAAACAGCGGCCAGTCGTTCGACGGCGGATCGAGGACCACTCGGTACCGACGCAGCGCCGTCCGGGCCGGCCCGAGGACGGTCACCTCCTCGAGTTGACGCGACCGTCCGAGGACGCGGATCGTCCCGGTATAGAAGTCGACGTCGTCCCAGGTCGCGCCCGTCCGGCCGTCGTCTTCGGGGACGCGAAACAGTTCCGAGCCACGAGCACCCGAGTATGCCAAGACGGCAAGCAGCGCATGCTCGCGAAGACGGGTGGTACGGTCGTCAGCTTGTTTTCGACCGGCTGTGAGTGCGCGCTCGGCGACGTAGGTCTCGAGTCGACGCCGTTTTT
>LKMM01000066.1 GCA_001563885.1 Natrialbaceae archaeon B1-Br10_E2g27 | reverse complement strand
TACTCGACGACGTGTTCGGTATCGTAGGAGCCAAGCCGTTTTACCCAGCCGTTTTCGGCGAGCGCTTCGATATCCTCGAGTGCCGCTGTCGTCCGGGACTCATAGAGGCCGGCTTCGATGTCGATGTGGAAGATATAATCACCCAGTCGCTGGCCGCTTGGCCTCGATTCGACCCGTGAGAGATTGATATCCCGATCTGCGAACGGTTCGAGTAACTCGAGCAGCAAGCCGGGATAGTTCGTGTTCGGGTAGACGACAAGCGAGGTCTTGCCACCACCATCCGAACGCTCGCTTGCGGGTGCGAGTGCTAGAAACCGGGTCGCATTCGAGTCCTGATCCTGGATATCTTCGGCGAGAACTCGAAGGCCGTTTTCGGCGTTTGCCGGGTGGCCGATGCCGGCGACCGAGGCGTCCTCGCGGGCGAACTCGACGCCCTGGGCTGTGCTCGCGACGGCCTCGAGGCTGACAGTCGGATACTCACGCTCGAGATAGCCCCGACACTGTGCAAGCGCCTGAGAGTGGCTGGCGATCGTCTCGAATCCGGGGCCCTGGGCGAGCAGTGCGTGTCTGATCGGCGTGACGATTTCACGGACGACGGCGACGTCGTGTTCACCGAGTGCGTCTAGACTCTCGGTGACGCTGCCTTCGATGCTGTTTTCAATCGGGACGACACCGCGTTCGTGTTCGCCACTGGCGACGGCGTCGACGATTGCGGTTACCGACTGGCGAAAGGCAATGTCGTCGCCGTCGGCGATCGCTCGCGCCGCCCGATGAGAGTAAGTCCCCTCGGGTCCAAGCGTTACGGTTGCCATTGTGAGGCTATTGCGCCGAGGCCATCAAAAGACCGTCGCCATCGGTCGACAAATCGGGTATCACTCTCGAATGGCCGTCCAACGGGGAACTCCAGTTCTCCGTAGTCGTTGCTCACAGACAACCGCAAGAAGCCAGTGGCTGCGTTCGCTACACCCGCCTGCAATGCCGTCTACTGATTTTTCGATGACGTCGTCGACCGTTCACTCCTCGAGATGTTCGATCCCCTTTTTCGAGACGTTTGCCTCGGTGATCTCAGTTGGCATCCAGTCGGGTTTGTCATCCGGTGCCGTCTGTTCCCAGGCCCAGCCATCGTAGATGTGAACCTTGTCGGTCCCTTTCTCACGCAGTCTGAGTTCGACCCGTTCGGCGTCGTCTTCGCTCGGGCCGGGCTCGAGTCGCCTGGCTGCTTTGAGTGCGGCCTGGCGGGGTGTGTTCCCCGAGAAGACGCTTGTCTCTGCCCCGTCCGACTCGCGTAATGCGAAGTTCCGCTTACCGTCTTCACGTACCATAGTATCTCCTCCATGTCAAACCAGCGCACGATCAGACATAAAGATATCCCCAAAAACCGACCGACAGCGTCGGCATCTTTAAGTATGTAGCGTCCGCCTGTTGCCAGAAGCATCCAACGACGCCTGATCGAACAGTTGTCTCGGCCGTCGATGGTGGCTGCTGTGTCGTAGAAAACACTTAAGTATATCCTACGGCGAAGTTCGTCATAGAATCCCGCGATGGTACGGAAAAAGAAGCTGAGTCCAAGCGGTGCGAAAGACGAAGACGGCAACTACCACAACGTCCACCTCAACCTGCATGAGGACGAACTCGCAGTCGCGGGTATGGATATCGGTGACGAAGTGTTCGTCCGCGTCCGAGATGGGAAGATCATCATCCAAAAAGCAGACGGTGATGACGTAGAACACGAATTCTAGAACCGGTCTTCTGTGCTGCGGCCACAGCGGCGCTTTCGCCGCTTTTCACTCGAGCATCGAGCAGAGATTCTCGCCGCCACGAGGTAGCGAGAAACTTGAGACAGTTACAGCCGCCAGTATGAGTACAGGCTCGACTGAGTGTACACCTCCTTCGACCGTATGTTTTAGGTTGACCTAAAGTTATTTACCAGCGCCTTTCTTTAGGCTAGCCTAAAATGGTCGGAACAACACTCGACGACATCCGGCAGTACGTCGAATCCATCGCCGACGAGTCAGGCGAGTACGCGCTCGTCTGCGCCCGGACGGGTGACCAACCCGTCCCCTCGATCGGACTTCGGTTCGAGACACGTTCGTGCGCTCGAGCGGCCGCGCATGCGACTGAACAGTATCGGGCTACACTCCGTCGGTACGATCCACAGGTACCGTACTACGACGTGATCGCCACCCAGATTGATAGCTCGACAGTGAGCCACGGATCCAGTCGTTTTACGTCGAGTGAAGAATCGATGATCGATTTCTGTCACACCGTCGCGGGCGCGCTGTTCGAAGCGATCGCCGCCTCAGGGTACGGACTGATGGAAGCGGCGATCATGGATACGTACTTTCACCTCGCAGAAACGACGGCCTCTCCAGATACTCTCTGTGTTCACTTGATCGAGAGCATGGCGACGGAAATAGAAGTCGGTCTCGACGAACCAGCCCAACTCGAACTGCTGCAGTCAGCTGCGAATCGGCTTCCCGAACAGTCGGCAGATGGCGATCCACTCGAGGCGACGTTAAAGCGCCTGCAGTCGGTCGCTGCTGTCGGTGAGTACACACTCAAGCGGTGTCCGGACGGCACGTCGATGTCGTGGTTTGTCACCGTCGAGGAGTATGCGTTCAGTGAATCGGATGAACGGGTCATCACGTTGCCGATCACACTCGACCTCCTCCGACAACCTTCCTGTCGCATACTGTCGATACCGGCTGTCGAACGGATGGTAAACGATTCGACGTGGCGACTGACCGTCACGGCGGCTTTGACCGACTCACCAGAAGGACTGGTCTGTGCATCCGGAGGGGGTCAGTGATGGGCGTCGAGACGCTCGTCCATACCGCAATCGAGCGCGTCAGCGAGGAGCGCGAGCATACCGTTGGCCAACTGGCCGCTGTCGATGACTTTACCACGGGGGTAAGCAAAATCGAACCGGCTCCGGCCCTCGAAACGATGGCCGCTCGACCACTCACGGACGGCGGTGTTGGGACGCTGGCGAGTCGTCACTGTAATAGTTCAGCTGATCGACGAAAGCGGGTTCGCGACCTGTTCGACGAGACGATCCGCCCCTACAGCGTTGACGACGTCGACGACGAACCCCTTCTCGTAACGGTCGGCGAAGAACTCACTCGGGAGGTTGCCGTTGCCCTCTCGCCGTCGACGGACAGCCGGTTTACCGACCAGTTAAAGCGAGCAATCCTCTCGGAGGCAGCCAGCCGACGGGCCGAACTCAACGCCGTCTCCCTCGCACTCGAGTGCGAGGCCGAATCACTCGAGGCGGCCGTAGACGAGATCGATCCCATCGTCGACTGGCTCTGTCGAACGAACGAGACGCCGTTGCTCGAGTGTGACTTCGAGACACTTCGCGACCGACACGAAACGCTTGCCCACCATCGCGAACGCTGTCGGGAACTGGCCGGACGGAGGCAAACGGTCGTCCACGGAACGGCAAACTACAACGCCGAAGCCGGTATCCATCACCACACCGTCCTCGAGTTTCTCTATCAAGGGCTTCCGACCACGTATCCAGTGTTGACGACCGCACTCAGGCTCGAGCAGTGCTGTCGGGACTGCCAGCGGGCCGTTCGGGACCATCTCGTCCGGCGCGTCTGAATCCGATTGTGACGACCTCGAGTCGGACAGTTATCGCAGTGTCTCGAGGTCGAACTCGAAGCCGGCTACTGGTACCTCGAGGTCGTGTTCGACGAGCACGCGTGGGTGAACTTCGCCGATGACGCCGACGTCTTCGCCGTCGATGACGACGCTCGCGGTTCGACCCGAAATGTAGGTGGGGTGGTCGGTCGGTGGCGTCTCGAGGGAGACGTCGAACCGCCGGCAGAGCGCCTGCAGCCGGGCTTTGGCGTCTTCGTAGCCGACCTCGTGGCTGGCAAGGACGGCCCCGATCCGGCGGCGTTCGCCGACGCCGGTGTTTTCTGAGTCATCAAGCGCCGCAGTGAAGCCAATTTCGGCGAGATCCTGTGGGTACGCCCGGTGGGTGTTTCGCTCTAAAACCATAAGCAGGGAGGGCATAACCCACGTCCGCAACATGGTGTAATCCTCGCTGTAGGGGCCTTTGATCGTCGCGGGTTCACCGCCGCCGTAGACATCGCTGCCGGGTTGGATCCCCATCCGCTCGTAGTTTTCTTCCTCGCTTATCATGTGGAAGTTGAGCAGGTCCTCAAAGCCTAACCCCACGAGTTGTTCCCGAACAGAGCGCTCGAGACGAGAGCGCTCGTGGCGGCCGCCGACGGTGCCGACGTCAGGATACTTCGGCTCGAGGTCGTTGAAGCCGTAGGCCCGCCCGAGGTCGTCGATGACGTCGAGTGGGTGGAGCACGTCGACGCGGTAGGGTGGGATAGTGACCTCGTAGGCGAGATCGCCGTCCTCGAGTTCGGCTGTTTCGGCTTCCAGTCCCGACCGTTCGGCCAGATCGATCACTTCCTCGGGGGCGAGTCCGATTCCCAGAATCGTCTCGATGCGGTCGTGGGCGACGGTTTTGGTCTTCGTCGAGAGATCCGGCCGGACGAGGTCGTCGACGTCGTACTCGACGCGAACCGACTCGATCGTCGCCCCGCGGGCGGCGAGTGCATAGCAGACGATGTTCAACATCTTGTCGATCGTCCACTGGTCGGTGCCAGTCATCTCGACGAACAGCTCCCGGGAGTCGGTGTCGACCTCGGTTCGCTTGCCGTTTATTACCGGTGGGAACGAAAAGAGGCCAAGATCGTCGTAGATCGCCGGATAGCGGTCGTACTCACTGACGAGATCGGCGTAGGTCTGGCCGGTCGGATGGTCCTCGAGTACCCCTTCGGGGGTCAGTTCCTCGTTCGAGTCAAGCGGAACGAACCGATCGCCGTCGGGTGTAACGCCGACGTACTCGATAGTCGGGTTGCCCTCAGTCGCCGGGCTGCCTTTGACCATCGCCAGGTCGTGAATCCCGATTGCACCCTTCGCTCGTTTGCGACCCATCGTCGCGTGCAGTTTTTCTTGCAGTTGGATCAACGACTCGAGGCTTTCCTCGTCGAGATCCACATCGCGGATCACCGCTCCAGTCACGTACGGCCGTTCGTCGGGAACGGAGTCGTCGACGACGATCGTCCAGTCGGGGTCGTTCGTCGACGGGACGTGAACGCCGCGGGCGTCGCCGTAGTGATAGCGCAACGAGCGGGCGACGCCTTCGACTGAGAGTCGATCCAGCCGATCGGGGGCGAACTCGAGTTCGAACTCGCCGTCGTCGGTCAGTCCCTCGAACTCGAGGCCGAGCCCAAAGAGATCCGTCTTCAGCTGCTCGTCGTCTTTGTCCTCGTGGCCAGTCAACTCGCGCAGTTCGTCGGGGTCGATGTCGACGGTGGGCATCAGTAGGTCACCTCCGTGTTCCGCAGCAAGTCCAGATCACACAGCGTCCCGTGGATGTCACGGATATCCTCGAAGCCATACATGAGCATGAGCAGCCGTTCTAGGGCAAGCCCCCAGGCCATCACGTCACAGTCGACGCCGAGTGGCTCGAGCATCTCCTCGCGGAAGATCCCCGAGTTGCCGATCTCGACGAGTTCGCCGGTCGTCGGGTGGGTCCCGAACAGTTCGAAGCTCGGCTCGGTGTAGGGGTTGTAGTGGGGTTTGAACTCGATGTCCGTAATCCCGAACTGAGCATAAAACTCCTCGAAGGTGCCCATCAGGTCTCGAACAGAGAGCCCATCGGCCATCACCCAGCCTTCGATCTGGAAGAACTCGAGGAGGTGGGTCGGATCGAGCGTGTCGTTGCGGTAGACTTTTTCGACGCTGAAAAAGCGAGCGGGCGGTTCGATCTCGCCGATTTCGTTGCCGGCGAGATAGCGTGCCGACAGCGAGGTGGTGTGTCCGCGCAGCGCAAGCGCACGCGCGAAGTCTTCGTCCCACGGCGACCGATAGCCCTCACCGTCCTCGCCGACGCCCTCGCGGTGGGCCCGTTCGACGCGTTCGACTAACTCCTCGGGGAGATGGTCGATGTGAGTTGGGGCCTCGAGGGCAAACCGGTCCCAGTGGGTGCGGGCGGGGTGGTCCTGGGGCATAAACAGACAGTCGTTGATCCAGAAGTCGGCGTCGACGTGGGGACCGTCCATCTCTTGAAAGCCCATGCCGACTAAGACATCTGTGACCCGTTCGGCCGTCTGCCGAAGGATGTGGACGTTACCGCCCTCGACGCGTTCGGCGTCGGCGGAGACGTTGTACTCGGCGAACTCGGCGTCTTCCCACTCCCCACCCGTCAGCATCTCAGGGGTGAGCTGGCCGACTGTCTCGGCCGTCTCGAGGCCTTCCATCAGCGCGGTCACGCCGTCGTCGGTGAGTGTGAGTTCTCGAACGGTCGACTCCATCCGCTCTGCCAGGCCCCGGCGCTCGAGTTGTGAGAGGGTGTCCTCGTCGACGCCGGCCGCCTCGAGCCCAACGGTCCCGTCTTCGGCACCGCCGTCGGCGAGTGACTCGAGGGCCTGTGCTTCGGCGTCGGTCGACGGCTCGCCATCGGGGTCGGCCGTGATCTCGCCGCTGTCGATCGTCCCGTAGCCTTTGCGGGCGTAGTTCGACAGCGCAATATCGACCTGTGGGCCTTCGAGTCCCGACTGGCCAATCACCTGCCCCATCCCGACGGGCTCGTCGTCAGCGCCAGCCTCGAGTGCCGTCTCGTAGAGTCGGATCTCGGGTAAGGTTGCCGTTGCATACTCGCTGCCCTCGTCGGTGAGTGTGATTGTTTCCTCGACGCGTTCGCTGATCGCGACCAGCCTCTCTTCCTCGAGTTCGAAGGCCGCCCCGGTGACGGTCTCCGGCGGGAGGTCAGCTCGCTCGGCGATGGCGTCGACGGACGTCGCCTCCTCGGCGCGTGCGGCCTCTAAGACCGCGGCCTGTGATTCGGTGAGCTGCATTCGCTTGTATTGATGGCTGTTTGGGGGTCAGTTAGCGGTTCCGACTCGAGTCGAGTGACAGCCAATCTCGTCGGCCTCCCCTTTCGGGACAGAGATACGCTTATCATCCTGTGGGTACGTTGTATGTACACATTGGGTGCTCTGTACGATGGGTACAACACGTGTTAACTTCCGCATTCCCGAGGAACTGATCGAAAAGGCCGATGTCGCAGCGAAGCTCACACACAAAAACCGAACGGAAATCGTGACTGAAGCGCTTCGTGGGTATCTCGACGACCTCGAGGAGACAGAGACGTTCAACCAAGAACTCGTCGAACTGTACCTTGCCGACGAACTCGAGTATGCGGTGCTCGAGGAATTTCTCGGGCGGCAGGATGCTGAAGCCGTTCGTGTCTCGAAAACACTGCTAGAGCAGGGTGAAGGGATCGCTGAGGACCTCGCGGAACTGTAAGCTGCGATGATCGTTGCGGATACTAGTGCACTCATCTCGCTTACAATTGCCGACAGCTTCAGCATCGTTCTCGACGAGTACGACATCCACACGACGCAGATGGTCGTCGACGAACTCGAGAACACCGCCGCCTATGATGACAGCCACGGTCGGGCGGCAGACGACGTCCTCCGACAGATCGGCCGGGTGACGATCCACGAGGTGTCTGATCTACCGCTCTCCTCAACACGGATCGACGAAGGTGAGGCAAGCTGTCTCGCCCTTACGGATGAGTCGGAGGCAACATTTTTGCTTACCGACGATCTCCGTGCGCTGCCAGAACTGCAAGCAGCGACCGACACACAGGTTGCGATTTCCCCCATCGTTCTCAAAGCGCTCGTTACACGTGACGTCATCACCACAGCCGAGGCCACCGAACGACTCGACCAGCTCGCTGTGACACGTGACTGGCTTGGCGCACCCATCTATCGACGCGCCCGACAGCTATTCGATGACGGAGTACTAGTGCTTTGGCAAGCCTGAACTGATGGGTCGAACCAGTCTGCGGGTGTCGGTTCGACACATCAGTCGACGCTTGACGGAGTACTAGCGAGACGGCAACACCCGTAGCCTGCGACACGATTTATGTTAACCACCAGCGTCGCTGAATCGGCAACGACCGGTTATCGCGGCGAAAACATCAGCCGTTCGAGACGCGTGTCGTCTCGAGCGAGCCCGAATCGACCCAGATAAAGCCGGACTCTTCGGCTGCGGCCTTGGCTTCCGATAGGGCCCCAGGATCGAACGGCTCGTCGTAGCTGATACGGGTCTTTTCGGGTTCTGCCGCCGGCAGTTCGGGGAGAAACGACTCGTCGTCGAGTAAGCCGCGGACGGTCACCGCCCCACCGGCACCGAGGGCAGCGCCAAGTGCCTGGTAGCGGTCGTCTTCGTGTTCCCACTCGACGTCGCTTCCGAACGAATCGTTCGAGACGCGAGTCGTGGTAACCGATCCCGAGAGGGATCCGAAGCCGGAAGAATCGTCGTCGGCTTCTCGACCGTCGTCGTTCCGAGGGTCGTCCCAGCCGCGGGGTCGATCCGGCTCCGTCGGTGAGCCCGCCGACGCGGGTTCACTCGAGGTCCCGTCGTCGGCTACCCGTGAGACAGATGGTGATCCATGGAGTTCGAAGCCAGCAGTCGATGCTCCCGTGGATGCGACACCAGCCCCATCGTTTCCACTCGAGGTGTCGCCGGGTTGTGTGTCCGAGTCACCACTCGAGGGTTCGGCCTCCTCGATTATGTCGTCGACAGTGGGTGATGGTGACCGAGGCATCTCGGCTCGAGCGGTGGATCGTTCGCGACGACGTGCCCACACCGGCCACGGTGGGTCGTCGTCGTTCGAGCCGACACTGGAGCGTTCGGTCGACCCGTCGGGAACGTACGCCTGCAGGTCGTGTGTCGGCAACAGTGGCCGGTCGAGTACCGATAGTCGGCGTCCGTACCGCTCTCGAAGCTCCTCGAGTTCGCGGGCATCGACGAGTGCGGCCTGCCAGCGGTCGACGCCAGCAGAGAGGCAGACGAAACAGCCGTCGGTGCCCTCGAGGACGGTATCGTTGAGTTCGGCGAGAACGGCAGGGAGGTTGTCAGTGCCAAGCGGTGTCTCGGGGTAGGTGATCGTCGTCTCGCGCTCGCGGCCGTGGGGGTCGGTGACTCGGACTGTCAGTCGGTCTGTGGGCCCGCCAAACGGCGACTCCGGATCGACCGAACACGTCCAGTCGATCGCCTCGAAGATAGATTGGAGTTCGGCCTCGAGATCACGGCGGGCGTACCGGGCCGAACAGTGAAGACCGCGGTCGCTACCGGCGACCGTCCGTCGAAGGACGGCCGTCGGGTCCTGTCCATCGGCCAGCACCGCGGCGAGGGCGTCCTCGAGTTCGTCGTCGGGGCCACGTCGGAGTTCGGCGGCGGTCACACCGAAGGTTCCGAGCACGTCAGCACAGCGAAGCAGTTCGTCCCGAGTGTGGGGGGACCCTGGCGGGCGGGACATCCGTATCGTTCATATCACGAACGGGAATAAATATGTTCGCCACCCCGTTGAGTGAACGAATCGTTGACAGAAAGTTCCGAGCGTTCGGAGACGGCCAGTTATCGACGCCGCGGTGACTCGAGTTCGATCTCACACTCCTCGAGTAGCCCCTCGACTTCCGTGCGTTTTTCTTGGTGGTCTTCGAGGAACTCGCGCATGAGTTGGGCGGCCTGTTCTTTGCAGTCACCACAGAGGCGTTCGCCGCCGACACATTCGTCGTAGACGCGTTTGGCAAACTCGTCGTCGTCGCCGGAAAGCAAGTAGGCGTACAGTTCGTAGACGGGACACTCGTCAGCTTTTCCGCCGAGTTCGCGCTGTTTTTCGGCGGTCTCGCGGCCGCCGGTGGTCGCGGATTTGACCTTCTCGTAGCCCGTTTCGGGGTCGTCGAGCAACGAGATGTGTGAGGCCGGAATCGAGGAGGACATTTTGCCACCTGTCAGCCCGGTCATGAACCGATGATAGATCGACGACGGTGGCTGGAAGCCGTAGCCACCGTTGTCGACTTCCACCTCGCAGGCGAGTTCCTCTGCGGCTGCAGGTTCGAGGTCGAAGGCATCGACGTGGTTCTCGTAGACGCGCTTTTCGCCGTCGATCGCCTCGATTAACGCCTCGAAGGCCTCCTCGGTCGCTCGCCGGTCGAAAAATCGGATTCGGGGTCTGACCGGTTCCATCCCCGTCTCCCGAAGCTTCGTCAGCACCGACTCGAGGGTCGCCGCATCGAC
>LKMM01000065.1 GCA_001563885.1 Natrialbaceae archaeon B1-Br10_E2g27 | reverse complement strand
TTTCTCTGCCAAGTTCCAGCGAGAGCTGTGCGACGGTCAAGGGGTTGCGGAGATCGTGGCTCACCACGGAGGCAAACTCCTCGAGGCGTTTGTTGCTCTGTTCGAGCTCGTACAGCCGTTCTTTGCGGTCGGTGATGTCCCGAACCGCTCCGTGAGCGCCGATTACTTCGTCGTCGTCGTACCACGGCTCACCGATCGTCCGAATCCACCGAATCTCGTCGTCCGGCGTTACAATTCGTAACTCGAGATCGTACGCTTTACCGGCGGTCGTGAGGGCGTTCCACGCGTTCTCGACTATCGGTCTATCGTCGGGGTGGTACATACCAATCGCCTCCTCGACGGTCGGCTCGTAGTCAGCGGGTACCCCACAGATCCGATAGACCTCCTCGGTCCACTGAACCGTCTCCGACCGGAGGTCGACCTCCCAGCCGCCGATATCGGCCACCGACTGGATGTGTTTGAGAAACTCCCGGTTCCGTTTGAGTTCTCGCTCACGCCGTTTGTGGTCCGTAATGTTTCGACCTTCCGTGACGAGTACCCTGACCTCTCCCCGCTCGTCGGTAATCGGTCGGATGGAGAAATCGATGATTGCCGTTTCGTCGACACCCCCTACCTCGACGTCGTATCTGACGAATTCGCCAGCTGCAGCCGATTCGATGCTCTCTTGGAGCCGTTTCGGTATTGTCTCCTCGAGTTGCCACCAGTCGAGTTCCCAAAACGGCGCTCCAATCACGTCTTCACGCTCGAGGCCGCCAAATTCCAGCGCGGAGTCGTTGGCCTGGAGGAGCGTCCCGTCGGGTTCGATGAGGCCGATAAACTGGTAGGTCTGATTGAAGATCGCATCGTACTGGCGTTCGCGCTCTTTGCGCTGGGTGATGTTGCGTGTCGATCCGACGAGTTTTTCGATGGTTCCGTCGATGATCACCGGAGCGACCCGCGTCTCCCAGTAGATGCCGTCGGGAACCGATACGCGTTCGTCGTACTCGATCGGTTCGCGTCGAGTGACACACTCGCGGTAGTGCTCTATGATCTCGGTTCCCTCCGTTTCCCCGAAGATATCCCGGAGACCTCGGCCGCGGAGGTCTGCGTTCGAAAGCCCAGTATCGGCTTCGTACGCCGGATTGACACGCTCTACTCGAAACTCGGCTTCGTCTCCGGTGACGTCGATGAGAAACAGCCCATCCTGTGCGTTCTCGAATAAGGTTTCGGATAACTCGAGGTGTTTTTCACGCTGTTTGCGTTCGGTAACGTCACGCAACAGCAACGAGAGGCCGTGTTCGTCCGCGTAGATTTCCCCGGCAACCCAAGCGTTCACTGGATCGTCCAGTTGGAGTTCGAACGAGCGTGATTCTCGCCGCTCCATCGCGTCGTGACACGCGTTCTCGAGCGTCGAGTGTCGAAGTCCCGGAAGGACGTCCCAGATGCGTTTCCCGTCGACGGCTGTCGCCTGTAGCCCCGTCCACTCGGCGAGTCGCTCGTTCCAGTAGGTGATTTGCCACTCGGTATCTATCGCACAGTAGGCATCCGAAATGCGTTCGGTCAACAACTCGAAGTTCTGTTGGGAGTAAGCCATTCAATGAGGGAGTCGTACGGTTGCAGGCTACCGTCGCCGGGTCACGCAGGCAGGTTTCGGGGGGTGTGCCCCTGAAGCCGTCAGTATCCGTCCTGGGCAACGGCGCTTCGAACTCGTTCGACTAACTCGTCGTATCGGTCGGTCGATGGCCCTTTCCGTACGTAGTCGGTGACGCCGGTTGCGATTGCCTGGCTGGCGACGGTCTCGCTTCCTTTCGCGGTAAAAACGATAAACGGGACAGCAGGCTCTTCCCGACGGACGACCTTCAGGAAATCAAGCCCACTCACTACTGGCATCTGATAGTCACTGACGATACAGTCAAACGAATTGTTCTCGAGCAGCGTTATCGCCTCGAGCGCACTCGTCGCGGTCGTAACCTCGATATCGTCGGTTTCACGTTCGATGTAGGCTGCGATTGATTCCGGTAAGCCTGGCTCATCGTCGGCCAGCAGGATCCGAACGTGGTCACCATCCGGAGTGTCCGTCTCGCTTGAACGTTCGAACTGAATTTCGTACCGAACTGCAAGGTCGAGCCACTCGCCGATGTCCGCATCTCGGTCCGTAGACTCGACGACGCCCTGGTCTACATGGTACGTTATGAGCCCACTGTCCTCGAGTTTTGGAAGGTGGACGTGGAGCAATTCAGTCGAGACGTTTTCACGGGTTTCCTCGTTTGAATCGTGGTTTTCGACGGTCAGAAATACGTCGGTGAGTTCATCAATGGTCGCAGCTTTGTGTTGGCGAAGATGAAACAAGATGTGTCGTCTAGGTCCGCTGGACAGAATCGCCAACAGTTCGTCTATCCCAACCGAAGACGAAAAACTCCGTTTTGAACCGGTAACATCTCGTTGCATGCCTCCGGTAGCGTTCGCCTAAGCATAAGCATTTTTACAGATTTGCTGAGTGTATACGAAAAACGAGTATCAGATTACGTGACTGGATCAGGAGTTTCGCTCGAGTTGGTCGCCACCGAACTCGTCGTCACTCTGGATGCGTGAGGCCTGTGGGCCGTCTTGGTCCTGATACTTCGAGCCGCGATCGCTACCGTATGGTCGATCGGCTTCGGTTTTGAGTTCGGTAAACGTCAGTTGTGAGATCCGCATCCCTGGTGTGAGCGCAACGGGAGCGGTGCCGAGATTCGAGAGCTCGAGGGTGATCTGGCCGCGATAGCCCGGATCACAGAGGCCGGCTGTATTCGAGAGGAACACGCCCCCACGACCGCCGAGGAAGTTCTCGATGGTTCGGCCCCTCGGCTGAACCTCGAGATCGTACGTCGGCTCGACGCGATCGGTTTTTTCGACACGTTCGACACGCTCGAAGCGAACGTCGCCATCGAGGAACTGATCGAGTCGGGTCGTATCGACTCCTGTCGCCATGTAGGCGTCTCGGAACCGTTGGAGTGTCGACCGCTTGATCGTCTCGTATTCGTTATTTTCGACGTTCGAGATACTCGACTTCGATGCATACCCCATCCGATCGGCAGCCTCGGCCATCGTCAACCCGGCTCGAGTTCGCAACGACCGAAGCAACTCGTTCGGTACGGGTAGATACTGGCTCCGCTTGTGAGCCTCGGGTGCGAAATCGATGGACCACTCGATGCCAGTGTTGTACGTGTCACTTGGTTCGATGTGCGTCTCTCGTTCCCTGTTGTACGCGGAAGTGAGCAAGCCAAGTCGACTCGCCAGATAGAGCGTGCGGTCGGCGAGTGCCTCGTTTGCCGTATACAACGTATCACGGGTATCACGCTGGCAGCCGTCGCCGTCGAGTAACCCCTCGAGTACCCCCTCGAGGACGTCGTCGGACCAGTTCCACGCCCGCTCGGGGATGTTCTTTGCTCCGCCACTACCTGCGAGTGTCGAGAACAGTTTGGCCCACAGTGCCGAACAGATCGTCAGTCGCTCGAGACCGTCCTCACGCGCTTGTCGGTAGACGCTCACATCGTACTGGTCGAACCACGCTTCGACTCGATCGATGAACGCAGTATTCGTATTACCGAACTGTACCTGTTTTCGCCGAACGGATCCTTCGGCAATGTAGAAGCCAAGTATCCAGCCGAACTCCGGAGAAATCTCGATCGACCGGGGCAGTCGGGCGTCGCTCTGTTTGAACGCGACCTCGGCATCGCTCGGGGTTCTGGCCGAACTGACACACGAAAGCGGGGCTGCATTTTTTGAGTCGTAGTGGCGGCGACTTGAGGGGCAGACGTCATCGGTCCACCGAACGGCACCGAAGCCGTCTGTGGCATACGCGACAATTTCCTCGTCTCCTTCGAACAGCGAGACGAGATCGAGGTCGGTTTCGGTGCCGCGAGGCCCAGGTAAGCGATCAGGGACCATAACGTGAGTTCCCACGGCGTCCTCGCTCGGTATGCGAACGACACCACCGTGTTCGTCGAGCGTAAACAGATTGTGATCTTTGGTGACGTGTACCTGTCGACCCGATTCCAGCGTAACTCGATAGATTCGCTTTGTCGGGTTCGTAATATAATTCGTGACTGGATGAGTACTTACCCGGAGCGTTTTCGGATCGAACGCGACCGCATGAGCCCGCCGCTCATTTTCGACAACGTCGCCGATTTCGTAGAACCCGAATCCGTCTTCAGGCGTCCAGAGGAACACCTCTTCGTCGTACGGTAAGGAAGCATGAACCACGACTGCCAGCCGACCGAGCGAGGATCGACCCTCGACGTGGGCGATCAGATCGGCCGGAATCTCGACGCGTTCGTGGGTCGTTCCGAGGACGAAATCGCCGGGATGGAGGATGAAATCGTCGCCGTCTTGGACGACCGTCTCGGTGACGTACTCATCGACCTCACGCTCGGAGTTTGGATGAATACAGGGGATGTTCGTCCGCTGGAACTCGAGAAACTCCCGGCCGAGTCGGAGATCGACACTCGCCGGCTGGATCTGTAACTCGGGGTCATCGAGGGGATCAACGACGAGATCGCCCGCCTCGAGTCGATCGAGGATGTCCGCATCGGAGAGGATCATACGCGAGGGGTCGAACGGTGGATTCCTAAAGCGTTCGATCCGTCTTCATCGCGGTGTGAGACGATCTCACTCGAGGGCGGCCTCAATTGGACCGGCGACCTGTTCGAACGCAAGCACCTCGAGTTCGACGACCTCGCCGTCGACGAAGATGGTTGGCGTCCCGCTGACGCCGTTTTGCTCGCCCAGCGCTCTATCGGCCTCGAGTGTCGACTGATGGGCACTCCCTTCGGCGGCGTCACGGATCGCCGCGCCGTCGAGTCCCTCCTCGTCGGCGACCGATTCGATCACGTCATACGAGTACGATCCCAGGTGCTCATAGATCGCACTCGAGAACGACCAGAAGGCCTCGTCGCCTTCAGTTTCGTAGACCTCGCGGGCGGCGTTTGGGACTGCCCACGACCACGTCTCATCGACTGGGAGAGGGAAATCGCGATGTTCGTACCGGATCAGTTCGGGCTCTATATACTCACTCTCGAGTTGCGGGAAGATGGAGGCTTTGAACTGCCCACAGGATGGGCAGTTGAAATCTTCATAAACCGTCACGGTTAGCTCGGCGTCCGGATCACCGGCAACCGGTGGTTCCGATGGCTCCGTTTCCTCCGAGCCCTCATTACCGCCGAGACAGCCTGCAAGTGCAGCCCCGACTCCCACCGCCGCTGTGGCTCCCAGAAATCTCCGGCGTGTATGGTGCATGCACCGACGTAGCGACCCCGAACAAAAATAGATGACGCTGTGGCCGATCGCCGGGGCTTTGGTTCTCGCCGTCGAGACTCGAGGTATGAAACAGGCCATCGTTGCCCGCACGGACATCGGCATGGGCCAGGGCAAACTCGCCGCACAGGTCGCCCACGCGTCGTTATCGGCCTACGAAAACGCCGATACACAGCTTCGAGACCAGTGGAAACGCAACGGCCAGAAGAAGGTCGTCCTCAAAGGCGAAAGCGAACGCCAGCTTCAGGAACTTGCGACCATCGCCGACCGCGAAGGGATTCCCAACTCGATCGTCCGCGACGCCGGCCACACCCAACTCGAGCCTGGAACCGTAACCGCCCTGGCCGTTGGCCCGGCCGCCGACGACCGCGTCGATAGCGTCACCGGCTCGCTGTCGTTGTTTTGATTATCGGTTCTCGAGACTCCAGACGTCGACGAGCACGCCAAAGCGACCGCCGAGCAGACAGATCCCGCCTGCGATTCCGGTCGTGACGAAGACGACGAACACCGCCGGATCTGACGGCCCAACGATGACCATCCCAGCCGTCGCCACCCAGGCGAGCCAGCCAAAGGCTTCCCACGGGCGGCCACCGTACAGCCGCCAGACCGACAGTGTACAGAACAATCCCCCGAGTGCTGCCACAGCAACCGCCAACTCGAGAACGAGCGTCGACACTGAAAGAAGGATGATCCCAACGACCGCGACGGTATCAATCCAGTCGACGCCCATACGGTGGCGTCTCGAGCCCGAATAAAACGCCTACCGGTTTCATACGGTCTGTTGTGATTCTTTACCGGTGATCGACCCGAAGGGGGCGGCGATCACCGGTAAAACGTTATAACGATCCGTATCAATCGTCACTGACGACCGGAACGCTTGCCCGCACCTCGAGACGATCGAGGTCGGCGACAAACGACGCGAGCATCTCGCGGGTGACGTGGGGCATACAGACCACCCGCAGTTCGCCGGTTGCCGTCCGGGATATTCGCCATCCCTTCGCCCGGAGGGCGTCGAACGTCGACCGCGGGAGTCGAGCGGCCACAAGCGGCAGCGTCGGGTCGACGACCTCGTAGCCGCGTTTCTCTAAGGCTTCTGCGAGCCAGGCTGCATTACGCTGGCTTCGGTGGTACTCCTCGCGATAGCCCGTCGGCCACAGCGTCTCCATGGCGGCGGCGGCACTGGCGACCCCGGCTCCCGAGCGTGTCCCCGAAAGCGTCGCCTGGGAGGTCGACTCGAGGTAGGGGGTGTCGACGGCGAGTTCGTCGAGTAACTCCGACGAGCGGGCGAGTAACCCGCCGGCCGGCACAGCCGCCTGGCCCACCTTGTGGGGATCGATCGTCATCGTGTCGATGGGGGCGTCCGCAAACGTCCACTCGTAGTCGGTAAACGGGAGGACGAACCCACCCCAGGCGGCATCGACGTGAAACAGCGCACCCACGTCTTTGGCGATCTCTCCGAGCGCCGGAATCGGGTCGACGCGGCCGTACTCGGTCGTGCCCGCCACGCCGACGATCATCGCCGTTTCGTCGTCGACGGACGAGTTGATCGCCTCGAGATCCGCCCGATGGTCGTCGTCGGTCGGAACGATCCGCAGTTCGACACCGAGGATATCTGCTGCCTTCTGGAAACTGAAATGGCCCGACTCGGGCATAACGACGTTCGGCCGTCTCGAGTCGGCACGCTCGCGGGCGATCCGGACCGCCTGAATGTTGGCTTCAGTTCCGCCGCTTGCGACGTATCCTGCCGGCTCCGGGAGCTCGGTGATCTCGCCGAGCAACGAGACGGCATCGTCCTCGAGGGCCGAAATCGTCGGATAGGTTCCGGGGTCGCCGGGATTCGTCGCCAGAAATCGTTCCGCCGCTTTGCGTGCGGCCGGGTGTGGCTCGGTACACATCGACGAGAGCACCCGGTCGAACGCCTGCGGCTCCGCTTGCATAACAGGTTTGTTGGGCATCAACGGCTTATCAGTTCCGTTTGCGGACCGACGCATCGATCAAAACCCCACGAGACGAGACGCCGAGACTGACGGGTCCAAATCGCGGGGCAATCAGCGGCGGATGGCTATCGCACTGACTCTAAAATGAGTCGCTGTTCGACGCGTTTGACCTCGTGTTGGACGTCGCGGACGGCGTCGATGTTTGCCGAAATCGAGCTGACACCCTCGTTGACGAGAAACTGGACCATCTTCGGTTTCGAGCCGGCTTGCCCGCAGATGCTGGTGTCGACGCCGTGGTCGCGACAGGTTTCGATGACGTCTTCGATCAGGGCCAACACGGAGGGGTGGAGTTCGTCAAAGCGGTCGGCGACGTGTTCGTTGTTGCGGTCGACCGCGAGGGTATACTGGGTCAAGTCGTTGGTGCCAAAGGAGGCAAAGTCGATCCCAGCGGCGGCCATCTCTTCGACGGCAAGCGCCGAGGCGGGCGTCTCGACCATCACACCCCACGTGCGTTTTTCGGGGTCGATCCCAGCCTGTTCCATGAGCCGTTTCGCGCCGTAGACGTCTTCGGCGTCGTTGACCAGCGGGAACATGATCTCGACGTTGTCGTAGCCGAGATCGTACAGCCTGCGGAACGCCTCGAGTTCGTGGGCGAAGACCTCCGGACGGTCGAGCGACCGTCGAATGCCACGATACCCAAGCATCGGGTTGTGTTCGGCCGGTTCGTCCTCGCCGCCTTCGAGTTGGCGGAACTCGTCGGTTGGCGCATCGAGGGTACGAACGCGGACGGGCCGTGGATAGAACTCATCGGCGACGCTGCGGACGCCTTCGACGAGTTCGGTGATGTAGGCATCCTCGCCGTGTTCGTCGATGAAGTTCTCGGGCGTCTGGTTCAGCGAGAGGATCATGTGTTCGGTCCGCAACAAGCCAACGCCGTCGGCACCCGTCGCGGCCGCCCGTTCGGCAGCTTCGGGAATCGAGACGTTCACTTTCACCTTCGTCGCCGTCATCGGCTTTACCGGCGACTGCGGACGAACCTCCTCGACAGGTTCGGTTTCTTCTTCCGGGGCGACTTTCTGTCCCTCGAGAACCGCTCCCATATCACCATCTAAGCTGACGAGTTGGCCATCCTCTAAGACGGTCGTCCCGTTTGTCGTCCCGACGATCGCCGGCACCCCGAGTTCCCGGGAGACGATCGCGGCGTGGCTGGTCATGCCACCTTCGTCGGTGATGATCCCCGAGGCTCGTTTCATCGCCGGCACCATATCGGGCATCGTCATCTCGGTGACGATGATGTCGCCTTCCTCGACTTTCGCTAAGTCGTCGAGTTTGCGCACGATTTTCGCCGCGCCGCTTACGACCCCTGGACTCGAGCCCAGGCCGTCGACGATGACCTCGCCCGTCGTCGACTCGTCTCCGACATCGGCTGTCTGTGCGCTTCCACTGCCGTCGGTGACACCCGTCGTTGGATCGACTCCGGTGGTCCCAGATTGGCTGCTTTCTTCGGTATCTGTCTCATCGATCGTCGTAATCGGACGTGACTGGAGCATGTACACCTCGCCGTCGACGATTGCCCACTCGACGTCCTGTGGCGTGCCATAGTGATCCTCGACGCGTTCCCCGAGGGCGACCAGATCGCCAATCTCGGCTTCGGAGAGGACACGCTCGGTTCGTCTGTCCTCGGGGACGGGCCGCTCGACGGTCTCACCGGTCGCCTCGTCTTTGACGTGCATTACCTTCTTTTCGGCAATCGTCACGTCGATGTCGCCACCATCACGCGGGACGACGTAGTTATCCGGCGAGACGGCTCCCGAAACGACTGCCTCTCCAAGCCCCCACGCGGCCTCGAGGATCATCGTCGGATCGCCGGTCGAGGGGTGGCTCGTAAAGAGGACGCCCGATTTCTCGGCGTCGACCATCTGCTGGACGACGACCGCGATGTTGACGTCGGCGTCGGTAAAGCCCTGCTCGCGCCGGTAGTAGATCGCCCGCTGGGTAAACAACGAGGCCCAACACTCCCGAACCCGATCGAGCAACGCCGCAGCTCTGACGTTCAGAAACGTCTCCTGTTGGCCCGCAAACGAGGCGTCGGGCAGATCCTCGGCCGTCGCCGACGACCGAACCGCGACGAACGCCTCCTCGTCGCTGCCGATCTCGTGATAGGCCGAGAGGATCTCTTCGCGGAGGTCGTCGGGAAACGGCGTCTCGAGGATCAGTTCCTGGGCGCGCTCTGTGGCTTTTGCAAGCGCTTTCGAGTCATCGGTATCGACATCGACGGCTTCGAACAGTTCCTCGTCGATGCCGGCATCTTCGATGAACGACCGGTAGGTCCCCGCGGTGACCACGAATCCTGACGGCACCGGGAGCCCAGCACCGGTGAGTTCACCCAGAGACGCACCTTTGCCGCCGACAGTCTCGATGTCGTCGGCGCTAATTTCGTCCAGCCAGAGTACAGCCATTGACATCTGGGTGGACACGAGTAGTGATAAAGAATCTTGCGAACAATTCTCATAGTTCTGACTCGAAATCGAGTGAATAGTTCAAGCTGTCTCGGCTCACCACGTCGGTTTGAACCATACCACGGCCGCACACAACGGGAGGGCGATCCAGACGATGAGGACTGGATAGACGACAAACTGATGCAGATAGATCGGCAGTTCCGCAACCGCCTCCTGTGGCGGTGCCTCGTGGGTAAGCGCCGGGGAAAGCGAAACGCGGGAGATCCGAGGCAGGGAGTCGACGACACTCGAGAGCGTCGCGAGGTGCATCCCATCGGTAATGACGTTGTAGAGGTTGAATCGAGTGAGTATCGCCGGAAGAAAGTCCCACGGAGGTGCAAGGACGGCCTCGAGGATCCCATCTCTGCCGGGGTTACCAGTGACGCCAACCGGGTTGCCCGAAAACGCATACGGGAGTACCCAGACGCCGAGGCTGCCGGCTAT
>LKMM01000064.1 GCA_001563885.1 Natrialbaceae archaeon B1-Br10_E2g27 | reverse complement strand
CAGCGACCGACGGCGGCGCGTGCGCCGCGAGGGAGCGAGGATCGCAATCGGCTGGGGAGGGCGTGGTTTCTCCGTGTGTCCACGATACAGTTTGTACTGGCTGTTTTAGGATGGAGTTGTGCTGGCTGCGGTTCCGAACGCAACTCAGTGTCAAGCCCTCGAGCCCTGACGCCGAATCCGCATCCGATCAACAGTTTCGCCCAAAAGCCATCACAAAGATTGATATCTCATACCAGCCATAGGCGGTTTCACACCGAATTAACCCCCCATGCCAGTTATCGTGGCGCTTTCAGGCACTGGACTTACCCATACTCGAAGCCCAGAGCCGCCAATGGATATCCCCACAGATCGACTGCTGATCATGCTCATCGTCGCGACCGGCCTTGCGGTCGTCGCCGGCGGCTGGGCGGCCGGCCTCGTCCACGCGGAAGCAACGGGTACCGAAGAGCTTCTCTTGCGAGTTGGGATTGCCGCGGTGTTCTTTCTCGTCTTGCTGGGTGTCTGGTCCGTCTTCAGCGGGATCGACGAGGAACGAAGCGAGGACACGGAAGCCTAATCGAGTGCGGTTGTGGGACCCTCCCACGACTGATACGGATCGCTGTACGTCAGTTCCGGTCCAACCGCGACACGTCCGGCGGTTGGACCGGTACATCGGTACAGCCACCCGTATGACACCCAACCCCCTTCGTTTCGCGTAGACTTCTCAGAGTGTACCGAATATCAATACGTCTGCGGGCAATCTGTCACCCTCGAGATATCCGTCGAAGCGAGGCAACCGGTCGAAGAAGTGCTCGAGAACGAACTCGAGCGAGTCGATGACGCCAGGCCAGAATCGAGTATACCGAACGCGAGATACAAAATAGGCCGTCGATGCAGCGGGCCCGAACGGTCGAGCACCGACTGCAGTGATGTCGTCGATAACCGACAGTATTAGGGGATCACTGGGTCGCGTTCGACGGTGGTCTCGGTCGACTCGAGTTGGTCACTGGTCACCAATGAGTCGTCGAAGGACGTTTCAATGTCTATGATATCCGCTTCGTCGTCCACACAGATAGCCTCTGGGGGACAGCCGTCGTCCTCGTCTAGGATGCCGTACGGATCGGTTCGGATGTCTGCTTCGTCGTCCACACAGATGGCCTCTGGGGGACAGCCGTCGTCCTCACCGAGGAGGTCGCCGATGTCGACGTCGTCGTTACCGTCTTCATCGTCGCAGATGGCCTCAGGGGGACAGTCGTCGTCATCATCGGTTGGATCGTTCTCGCCGATGTCGCTGTCGCCGTCACCACTGTCGTCGCAGATGGCATCCGGAGGACAGGTATCGCTCTCGTCACCAGCATCATCGTCGCCTACGTCGTCGTCACCAGCGTCGTCGTCACCGGCGTCGTCGTCACCGGCGTCATCGTCGCCAGCGTCGTCGTCACCAGCGTCGTCGTCACCAGCGTCGTCGTCACCAGCGTCATCGTCACCAGCGTCGTCGCCACTACCAGTCCCTGCATCGTCGTCGCCTGCTCCGTCTCCGTCATCGTCGTCACCGACCCCTGCATCGTCGTCCACCTCGTCGAGGTCGTCTACGTCGTCGCCTGGCTCATCAAGGTCGTCTACGTCGTCGCCTGGCTCATCAAGGTCGTCTACGTCGTCGCCTGGCTCATCAAGGTCGTCTACGTCGTCGCCTACCTCATCAAGGTCGTCTACGTCGTCGCCCACCTCGTCAAGATCATCTACGTCGTCGCCGTAGGTGTCGAGATCGTCCACGTCGTCGCCTGGCTCATCAAGGTCGTCTACATCGTCACCTACTTCGTCGAGGTCGTCTACGTCGTCACCTACCTGATCAAGGTCGTCCACGTCGTCACCCACTTCGTCAAGGTCTTCTACGTCTTCGCCGTAGGTGTCGAGATCGTCCACATCGTCGCCTACCTCATCAAGGTCGTCTATATTGTCGCCCACCTCGTCAAGCTCGTCTATGTTTCCAGTAGTCACGTCAGTCGCGACCAGGATCGGATCATCGAAGTCGTTGAGGGCCAAATCGATACCGCGCAGTTCGGTTTCGAAGACACTCTCGAAATCAGCCGTCGATACGGACTCACCAACCTCCGTGTCGAACCGCTCGAGTACCACGTCGTCAACCACGACTACGACGTCGAGGTCTTCCAGGTAAAGTCGGTGCAACCTGACGTCGTCCTCTAGGGACTCGGCTACGCTGTAGACGTCATCCTTCGTAGCGACGTGGACATCGATTGAACTGTCACCAGCTTCCTTACACTCCTCGAGGGTAGCGGCCGCCTCCTCGTCGGAGCACACGTCGGCATCCGAGCCGTGGGCAACTGCGGGTGTGGCGGCCACCAAAAACACGAGAGACGCGACCAGCGTGACCGCGAGGAAGAGCCTGATCGCGTTCATCGTCGCACCTCTGCAGTGACGAAACGTGTACTCGAGCGCGTTACTTCTGCTGTTCGTACGGACTGTCTACCACTGTCGAATCGAGGTTCAGTAGCTTCTCGACAGCAACCACTGCTGTCACACCTACCACCTGTCTGTATTGATCTACTCATCGCAGTCCGTCACATCTACGTCATATTATATAACCTATTTGTCTAGGAATGATTTAACATAGGAGATATAGTTAAACATAACGTGACAGAGGGCTCAAATGACCCTGAAAAGCTACGCTGTCTATGGGTTGTTGGTACTATCGGACGGAACTGTGCGGGAGTTCTCGGGACCGGGGCGGCGATTCATCACGGACGTCCGGCGGTATGAGTAGGGGTAAAACAAAGTGGACCGGCGCAGATTACGAACACGAGAAGACGGTCGCTTCGCGTCGCTCGGACGCTGCGACTTCCCTGCTCGAATCTGCTTGGTTCCCTTTCTGCCCGCTCACGAACGACTCGCTTCGCTCGTCGGTTGTTGTTCGCGGGCAGAAATGGGCCGGCGCAGATTCGAACTGCGGTTACGGCCACCCGAAGGCCGAAGGATACCAAGCTACCCCACCGGCCCGCGTTCGATCAGTGAACAGGCGATCGCTTAACGCTTGCGAAACCTTCGAAATCAAGCGCCTGCATGCGTTCTCGAGACCCTCAAAACCGTTCGTAGCCGTCGGTATCGAGATAGTGATGGGCGATCGTGATCGCCTGATCGGCGTGTACCAGTTCAGGACCCAGGCGAAGCCGACGATCGACGACCGACTCGAGCACAGCCGTTTCCTCGTCGGTAAAATCCCGATGGTCCGAGAGGACAAAAATCGGATCCGATAGCTCGACACCAACGGCGGCGTCACCGTCTTCGTGTAACTGGACGACCGTCCCGTCGTCGGCGATTGCCTCGAGTGTCCCCTCGAGACCACGCCGGTAGCCCTCGATACCGGGACCCGGTTCGGCTGGCAACATCCCGATGGCTTCCTCGCGGTGTTCGAGGGCGGTTCGGACGAGCGCCGCGGTCGAGCGTTCGTCGGGGTTGAGCCGTCGGAGTTCGCTCCCGTCGAAGGTGATCGTGTATGCATCCTGGACGACGAGGTGGGTCCGGACATCCTCGCGAATGCCATGAGAGGTGACGAACGAGGCGGTGATCGACCGACAGAGGGCGTCGAGTCGGCCGGCCCCGCCGGCGAGGTCATCGAGCGAGAAGTCGGGCTCGAGTGGGACGTCGTGAGCGATGAGGACGAACTGTCGCATACGGAGACGACGGGAAGCGTCGGGATAGCCGCCACGATTTCCGATCACGAAGTCGTGGGGTATCGTCCTCCTAAATGCCCACACAGCGGGGCTGTCGACTCCATAACAAGGTGGTGGCACCTCGAGCCCTTTGCTAGCTCGGTTGCGATGCGTTCGCCAGGAGAGAACCAGCCCAAACCGTCGCCTCGAACGGTTTGACCCATCGTCGCTGACTCGTCTACGTGGTTCAAACCTGACTCGAGGATCGACCGGATTCCGAGCGCACGTCGATCAGACGCCCCGAACATACCAGCCGAGGTTCCTCCAGACAAATGGCAGTGAGAAACTCGATCGCACGCGGATTCAAAGCGACGCTCGTCTCGAAAGTACTCGAGGTCGTCGTCAATGGCCTGTTGATACTGTTGTTGACGAGAGTGTTTCTCTCGAACGAGGAGTATGGGTTGCTCTTTCTTTCGATTTCGATCCTCGGGATGGCGGTCTTTTTCAGCCAGATGGGACTGGCGAAGTCGGCGGCTCGGTACGTTACCGAGTATCGAAAAACCGACCCGTCCCTGGTGCCGGTGATCGTTCGTCGATCGCTTTTGTGTACGCTCGTAGCGATTGCGATCGTCTCGACCGCGCTGGTCACTTTCCGCGAGGTGATCGTCACCTGGTTTGGCGAACCCGCACTACTGCCGCTTTTGACACTCGGCGTCGCCTTTGTCGTCGCCCAGACGCTTCGGTACTACGCGTACTTTCTCTGTCAGGGATTCAATCAGGTGCGCTGGTCTGCCGTGCTCTCGATCATCTCGAATCTGGGAATTTTCACCTTCGTCGTCGCCTTTTTGACCCTCGGATTCGGCATTCCCGGCGCAATCGCAGGCTATGCAATGGGGTATGGACTCGGTGCGCTCGTCGGACTGGTCGTCCTCTACCGATGGGTACGGCAGGCATCGACCGAGGCCCTCGCCATCGACGACGCGGATGAAGCCGATGTGGGTGAAGACGGAACCGACCACGAGATACACGACGAACAAAAGAGTCTCACCCGGCGACTGCTCGAGTACAGCCTGCCGCTTTCTATCACCGGCGCATCGTCGATCATGTTCAAGCGCGTCGATATTGCACTCGTTGGGGCGTTTCTGACGCCGGTGGCGGTCGCCTACTACACGCTGGCAAAACAGCTGACCGAGTTCGTCGCCGCACCGGCCAGTTCACTCGGCTTTGCGCTTGCGCCGACGTTCGGCGAGTCGAAATCGACCGACGACATCGCCCAGGCCGCCCGCATCTACGAGACGACCTTCGAGCACAATATGCTGTTTTATATTCCCGCTGCGACCGGGATGGTCCTCGTTGCTGATCCGGCGATCAGGGTCGTCTTCGGCGAGGGCTATCTCGGCGCGATTCCGATCGTTCAGGTCCTGTCGATTTTCGTCGTCCTCGAGTCGATCAACAAACTGACAAACGGTGCGCTCGACTTTCTGGGTCGCGCTCGCCATCGGGCGATGTCGAAGGGGACTGCAGCAGTGGGTAATCTCGGGCTGAACGTTCTGTTGATCCCGACGATCGGTCCCGTCGGGGCAGCCATCTCCACCGTGGTGAGCTATGCGTTTATGGCCGCAGTGAACCTCTATCTCATCCACGCCGAACTCTCGTTGTCGCTGTCCCGGTTGGCCGCCACGACCGCTAAGGTCTGTACCGTCGCTGGGGGAATGGCGGTGGCAGTCTTCCTCGCCCTGCCGTACGCCACGGGTATTCTCACGCTGGGGGCAACCGTGGCCCTCGGGATTGCCGTCTGGCTCGCCCTATCCGTTGGAAGCGGCTTACTCGATCTCCGCTGGACGATCGCCCAACTGAGCTAATCGGTCAATTATCGCGGCCTCGAGTCCCTTTGCCGATGGCCGTTCGCTTCATTTGTGAACGTAAGACCATCACTTAGTCACGAGTATCGATACCACGCGACAGTCAATAGTAAAGACTGGTCTGATTAACGGAGTGTTACTTCCTCCAGTCAGTCTTCGCTGTGGATGTATGATCCCCTCCAGGGACGGAACGGAGACAGACGACGATCGATTCACGATCGACCGACGTTCGTACGTCAAAGCGGCCGCCGGGGCCGCCGTGTTCAGCGCCCTCGGCATCGGATCGGCTGCTGCAGACGACGATTACGACGTCCTCGAGGTACCGGCCGGCGATACCCACACCATCACGCTCGGTGATGGTGACGTCCTCGAGAACACGTTGATCGACATCTCAGCCGACGACGCTCGCTACCAGATCGACGCAAACGGGTCGGACTGGGAAATTCGAAACGTCGGCGTTCGCGGCGTCTGGGATGGCAACGATAAGGTCGAACCGCTGATCGCGAGTGTTCCCGACGCCGACGGCTCGGCGCGGATCGAGAACCTCTATCTCGGTGATGGGGCGACCGACGACACCTATCCCGGCGCAACCGGGATCTTCGTCTCGCCGAGTCACGCCGGTACCCTCGAGATCGACCGCGTGAATATCCAGGGCTACCCGGATAATGCGATCTACGGCAGTTCGCCCGGAAACACGAACGAACACCCCGCGACTGGTTCCGGCGGCGAGGTCCACATCACAAACTCCTTTGCCGCCGACTGTCGGGCCGGTGGCTTTCGTGTCGGCACGGATGGCTCCTACGTCGAAAACTGCGTCGCCGTCGGCTGTGATCGGAACCTCTGGGGGTTTTACGAACAGACCCAGGTGGTCGACTGTGACTTCTCGGACGGCCAGATCGGGGACGTCGGCACCGGGGACAGCCAGTGGCAGGCAAACGCCTCGGTTACACTCGAGAACACCCGATTCGAGACGACCGTCGAACACTCCGGGCAGGTCGTCGATGAGTCGGCGGGCGAACCCGAGCGATTCGACCCCGAAGACGTCGATGGGGTGCCCCTGACTGCACAAGAGGCCGCCGCGGGGACGACGGAGTCACCAGCAGACGAGCCACGCGATGGCGACGAAGACGAAAGCAAAGAGGGGCCCTCAGAGTCGCTTCCGAAGGCCGTCGTCATCGACGGCACCGACGCGGACGGAGCGAGCGCCTACTCCTTCGAGGTCACTGAAGAAGTCGAAGTCTCGACGTACCGCGATGCCACGGTCAACGACGACGCCATCGTCGATGGCACCAGTGTGGAGGGAACCGTCGAGGATGGAATCGACGCCTACCGGTTCAGTGGCGACTTACATGCGTTCGCACTCGATGGCGACGCTCGCGTCTCTCTTGCATACGACCTCGAGTGACCACACCGTAGTTGCCATCGCTATTGCGTTCGAGTGCGGCGTCTCGGCCACGGTCGACTGTTTTGATATCGCGTTATTAGATTTATACTTCAGATAGTTGGGTCTCCAGTATACCAGCACACCACCATCATAATTCACTGAGAGTCGGATGTTACTGATACTCTGGATTTAAAGACTCTCCAGATTAACGGAGTCGTACTTCGACAGTGTACGCTTTCGGAATCCTGTATGTCCAAAAAACAGGATAGTCGCTCGTGCGATGATCGACGGCTCTTCGGTCGACGATCGTGGTTGAAAGCGACAGCGAGTGTGGCGACGCTGGGTGCGATCGGTATTGGGACGGCCGCAGCCGACAACTACGACGTCATTCGCGTCCCGGCCGGCGATACCTACCGGGTTAGCCTCGAGAGTGGTGACAGCATAGAGAACGCCATCATCGATATCACGGCGCGGAACGCAGCCTACCAGATCAACGCGGTTGGCTCGAACTGGACGATCCGAAACGTCGGCGTTCGTGGCGTCTGGGATCGGTTCGAAAAGGCCGAACCGCTCATTGCGAGCGTTCCCGACGCGAACGCCAGTGCGCGAATCGAGAACCTCTATCTCGGCGACGGGGCGACCGACGACACCTATCCCGGCGCAACCGGAATCTTCGTCCCACCGAGCCACGCCGGCACCCTCGAGATCGACCGCGTGAATATCCAGGGCTACCCGGACAATGCGATCTACGGCAGTTCACCGGGGAATACGAACGCCCACCCCGCACCGGGTTCCGGCGGCGAGGTTCACATCACGAACTCCTTTGCCGCCGACTGTCGAGCCGGTGGCTTTCGTATCGGCACGGCTGGTTCCTACGTCGAAAACTGCGTCGCCGTCAGCTGTGACCGAAACTTCTGGGGGTTTTACGAGCAGACCGAGGCGATCGACTGTGACTTCTCGAACGGTCGCTTTGGCGACGTGGGGACCGGCGATAACACCTGGCGGGCAAACGCACGCGCTCGAGTCAGGAACACGCGTTTTGACTCGACTGTCGAACACTCCGGCCGGGTGATCGGCGAGGCCGTCGGGAGCCCAGAACGGACCGAGCCGGAAGACGTCTCAGGCGTGCCGCTGAGCGCCGAGGAAGCCGCTGCCGGTGGCCGTTCGGAGCCACCGAGTGAGCCAGATGGTGGTGACACTGACGACGGCGAGTCAGATGACGGCCAAGACGACGGCGAGGAACCCGAAGAGGACCGCGAGATCGACGTTGACGGCCACTTGCTCGCGTTCGTCACCGAACCAGAGGCCAGTCTCGCGGGGTACGAATTCCGTGCTGTGGGGACAGTCGAGTTCACCGAAGCGCCATATGAGAGCCCATCCGGTGGCCGGATCGAGGGTGGCACCTTCGTCGCCGAAGATTTCATCGAAGACGACGGTGAGACGGTCCACGCTGGCGGCGTCACCGGCGGCGGACAGGGTGATGCGTTCGTCGTCGACGGGCCGATCACCGAGATCGACATTGGCCAACCTGACGTGATGTGGGTCGAACTCGACGGGAAGCGACTCTCCCCAGAGGAGATACTCGAGGAAACCGGTGGCGACGAAGACGAGGAAACAGACCAGTTTGACACGTTCGAGTACGCCGTCGAAGCCAACGAAGCCGATGTCGAATACTTCCTCGAGGGTGTCGAGGGCGTCGCGTTTACTCCAGTGCAGGACGCAGACTCGATTTACGTCTCCCCAGATGGCACTCGAGTGGCGGGACTGTTGGGAGATGGCGAGCGACACGCCGTCGAGGGCCGGCTGGTCGAAGAGTCGGCTATGCTCGACGTCGACGTTCGCGGCGACGGTGAGGGCTTCATCGACGGCAACGAGTCCGCACTCGGCTGGTATCCACAGGACGGTGCGTCGGGTGACGAGTGGAAGGACATAGATGCGTTACTCGACCTCGAGGACGACCCCGACGAAGACAACGAGAGTAGCGAAGACGAGGACGGCGATGAGTCGACCCCTGATCTCCCAAAAGCAGTGATCATCGACGGCACTGACGGCGACGAGCCGAGTCGGTATACGTTCAGCGTAAGCGAGGCGATCGAACCCTCGAGCGAGTGGGATGGCACAACGGATGACTCGGATATCGTCGTCGATGGAACAACCGTCGCGGGCCGCGTCGATGGAACCCGACACGTCTTTCGATTCGTCGGGGACGTCACTGGCTTCTGGCTCGACGGCGACGCAAGTGTGTCGTTTAAATACGACGTGTGAGCGCCATCATTTGATCGTCCCGCGACGTTTGTACTCGTCGTAGGCGTTCAGCAGGTCCCGAAAGAACGGCCGGGGATCGTCGACGCTCGCGTAGTCGAATCGCGGATGTTCGAGAGTCGTGTGGGCAATCTCCGAGAGCGCACCCGGCAGCGACGGCCGGTCGGCAAGATCGTTGTCTTCGAACAGCACCGACCGAAGATAGAGCAGTTCGCCGCGAACGAGGTGGCCGGCAAGACCGACGTCGTAGTCGTGATCGATTCGGTCTCGCTTGCCGGTTGCAAGCAGCCAGTAGTAGTATGGAAAGTCCGCGCCGGCCTGGACCGAAAAGGGAAGCGACGACCAGAACCGTGGATTAACCTCCATCAGTTTGAACTCGCCCGTCTCGGGATCGCGCAAGAACTCGACCATCGCTACGCCGTGCCACTCGAGTTCGTCGAGTAACGCTCGGCCGTTGCGTTCGAGTTCGGGGATGTGGACCGACTCGCGGAACGAACTCGCTCCGCCGGCATACGAGTAGCCCCGAATCTGGCGATGCTGGAAGGTAGCGACCGCCTCGCCGTGATCGTAGAGTGCAAAGAAGCCATACTCGTCGGTCGCCGGGACGTACTCCTGGACGATCGGGACGTGGCCCATCCGACCCACGAGTGCGTCGATGTCGGGTTCGATACCGGAGGGCAGATACTCCGTTTTCGGTGGCGCGTCGATTCGTTCCGGCGGATACGCCTCGAGAAACGCCTCGGCGAGAACGGCATATCGGGCCTTGACGATCCACTCGAGGGCCCAATCGATCCCATCCGCTAAGAGGTGTGTCTCCGGTATCCCGATGCCGATCCGGTCGGCGATATCGACGAGTTCGACGCGGTCGTGAACTCGAGTGAGCGTCTCCAGATCCGGCCAGGGCGTGGCGATGTGGTCGCGAAAATCCGAGCGGTAGGCCGCAAGGACGTAAACGTCGACGTCCCGGATTGGAACGATCGTCGCGACATCGGGGCGCATCGCAAGCGAGAGTAAGGCGTCTCTGTAGGCACACAGGTCCTCGTG
>LKMM01000063.1 GCA_001563885.1 Natrialbaceae archaeon B1-Br10_E2g27 | reverse complement strand
CGAAGCGCCGCTGTCGGCAAGGTTGCCTCTTCGCCCATGTGCAATCCCAGATGGCGGTCTGGAATCTCGAGGTCAGCGTTCGGTGGAATCCGGCCGAAGTACTCCAGATCGTCGGGCAGGGCGTCGCGAATTCCCTGCTCGTGGCGACCGCCGTGTGCGCGTTGGGCGATTATTCCGGCGACCTCGATATCGCGGCCGATGCGGCCGGCGTACTCCCGGAAGCCGAGTGCCGTCGCGGCAACGCTTTCCATGCCTGCCTTGGCGTCGACGACCAGTACGACGGGAACGTCGAGCGCTTCGGCGACCATCGCCGTACTCGAGCCATCGCCGTCGTACAGCCCCATCACGCCCTCGACGACACAGATATCTCCCTCACCACGGTGGTAGTTTCGTCGAAGCCCCTCGGTCCCACAGAGCCACAGATCGAGTGTCCGCGACGGCCGGCCGGCGATCGCCTCGTGGTGGCTCGGATCGATGAAATCGGGTCCGGCTTTCGCCGGCTGAACCGCGTAACCGGCGTCCTCGAGAGCGCGGATGATCGACAGCGTTGCGACCGTCTTGCCGACGCTGGAACTGACGCCGCCGAGGACGAATCCCTTCATTGCTCTGGTCTTTGCACAGCCGAACTTGAATACGTCGGTGGCATACTCTCGGGACACGCATATACGTCCGGCACCCACAGAAGTTCTAATGGCAACGCTCACGCTCGAGGACGGAACCATATATTACGAACGGGTCGGCGATGGACCACCACTGATTTTCGTCCACGGTGGCCTGATGAACGGCCAGGCCTGGCGGCCACAGGTCGAGTACTTCGCCGACGACTACGAGGTCGTTACCTTCGATGTCAGGGGCCACGGACAGACTGGCGCGACCGACGCCGACCAGTACTCGATCGACCTCTTTACTGACGACCTAGAGGCCGTGCTTTCTCACCTCGAGATCGATCGACCGATTCTCTGTGGACTCTCACTCGGCTCGATGGTCGTCCAATCGTATCTGTCTCGACATCCCAGCCGGGCGGCAGGTGCGATCCTCCCCGGCGCATTGCGATCGATGCCGCCGGTTGCGCTCCCCTACGGCACCAAACCGTTTCTCTCCCCGTCGCCGGCACTGGCGTCGACGCTGTCGACAACGGGCCCGCGGACGACGTTTCGCTCGCTGCTTTACTCCGTTCGGGCGACGACGGGCGACCACTGGCTCTCAGTCGACCCCGACGTTCGAGAGCAGGCACTCGACGCCGTCGGCGACATCTCGAGAGCCGAGTTCCAGAAGATTTTCGCGGCGCTCTTTCGGTACGAGCCTCCCGAACTCGTCGGTGTGACGACCCCGACACTCGTCATCCACGGCGCTTCAGAGGCCCCACCAGTCAAACAGCAAGGCGAGGCAATCGCGTCCGAAGTCGAAGATGGCAGTCGGTTTACGTTCGCAAATGCCGGCCACCTGGTCAATCAGGACCGGCCACAGGCGTTCAACGAGGCAACCGACGCTTTTCTCAACCGGATTGGTGGGTAATACTGCCAGACATCCGTCGTGACTCGCCGCCCCGGGTGGCGATCACACAGTTCCGTCCGATAACCTGAGTAGCTGTCCGTATCGGTAGGAGTGTCGACGACAGCGCCTCGAGTCGAGCGCCGATAGCATAATATGTCAGCGGCCCCTTCGCCGGATATGGCCACTGTGCTGTCGCTTGGATTGTTCGTTCTCGCAGTGGCGAAGCTTGTCACCTTGGCCTGGTTGATACGGCGATAACGGACTCGAGTAGCGGGTTTACGCCAGCCACTCGTCGGGTTTCGTATCGTAGTCGACGTCGTCGGCCGCGAGGTGTTCGACCTCCTCCCAGGGGACGTCTTCTATCGTCGTCTCGGTGCCGTCATACCTGATCAGTTTTCCGCGTTCTTCGGCCTCGGGCTCGCGGTTGCGCCGTTTGGCAACCTCGATATCGTGTTCGTTGACTTCTTTGACGATCGTCAGCAGATTCACCGGCCGACCCCAGAGTTCGAAGAGTCGCTCTAGGGTGGCTCTCGCCTGGCCGAGGTCTAACATGACGCCGTTGTACTGGTGGCCAATGAGGAGTTCGTTTGCGTTGTTGTAGTTGCCGTCGTAGACGGCAATCGTCGGCTTCCCAAAGTTGGTAAACTGCAAGAGCAGTTTCTTCTTGACGTCCTCGGCTGCATCGCTTGCGACGTGGAACTGGCCGGTTGCCGCCGAGTGCTCGTAGGTGAAGTAGTTGTTCTCAGTAATGAACTCCTCGGTGAGAAACTCATCGAGGAACGTAACGTCGTTGTGACTCTCACGGACGTCGAACATCCGGTCCCAGCCGGCCGTGTAGTCGACGGCAGCCAGTGCCTCCTCGATCGACGCATATCTGGCGTCGTCGAACAGATATCGACCGATTCGCTCGAGTTCGTTCTGGCTTACCCGTGCGAGAAAGCCCCGGTTTTGGGGTTTGACCAGCGAGTAGTGTCGTCGTGCCAGTCCCGTCTCCGAGAGGACCTTCCACGGATAGCGATCGACATCGATTTCGCCTTCGTACGCTCGCTCGAGGGCCTCACGATCGATCCACGCTTCGGGGACGTCCTCTAAGGCCTCGAGTGTCTCAGCGGTGATCGTATCGATCGCTTCGGGTGGCTCTAGGGCCTCGAGTACGTCGTTGAAGTCGACGACCTCGGTGAGATTGCGCCAGCTTATGCCCTCGACGCGCAGCAAGCGCTCTAAGACTTCCCGGCGATTCGTGGTGTTTTCGACGTACTCCCAGAGTTCCATCCCCAGGCTGTAGGGGTTGAGCCCGCCCGAACCCAACACTTTGGCCATGTGGTCGGCGTAGTTCAGAAACTCGTCGTCACCGGCGAACGTCTCGTCGGTCATCATCACCGACTCCCAGTAGGCCGCCCACCCCTCGTTCATGATTTTCGTCATTTTCTGGGCGGCAAAGTAGTACGCCTCCGTCCGCATCATATCGAGGACATCACGCTGCCAGGGCTCCATCTCGACCCCACGCCCCGACTCTTCGTCGTACTGTTTACCGTACTCACGGACGAAGGCGAGAATATCCTTTTGGGGCTGCTCTGGGAAGGTAACCTGCTCGTCGTCGGCCTCGAGTTTCTCCAGCCACTCCTCGTCGAACACCTCGCCTTTGATCTCCTCTGAAAGGCCGAGTTCGTCGAGTTTTTCGGCCAGATCTTCATCGAGTTGCTCGGTTGGCCCGTCGATCTCGAGGCGACGCTCGAAGACCTGATGCTGGTCGATATTGTCCTCTAAGCTGAGACAGTGGTCGATCCACTTTTCGACCTCGGCCCGATCGATCTCCGGATCGGACATGTACTCATCGATCGCTCGGGCATGACGCTCGAGCATGGCGGCGGCGTTGACCGCACCCTCATCAGCCTGGCCGCTGGTAAAGAGGCCGAACCACTCGTTGTTCGAAAAGAAGTCGGCGTGGGCTTCGACGTGGGTGATGACGGCCTTCTGGTCGGCCATCGTGTTTGACTCCTGTAAGAAGGCGTGTGAGGGGTTGTCGTTGTTGACGATCTCGAAGGCCTTCCCGCCGGTGTATTGGCCCTGTTTTTGCTGGCGGTCATAAGCCATCCCCCACCGCCAGTGAGGATAGCGGGACTGAAAGCCCCCGTAGGCGATGAGTTCGTTCATCTCGTCGTAGTCGATAATCCAGTAGTTGACCGGATACGGCTCGAGGCCGAGTTTCTGTGCGAGATTCCTCGCTTCGTCGACTGGCTCTTCTAGCTCGCCGGCGATTACCTGCTTGCGGAATCGGTCGGCGTTTGAATTGATCTTGCTCATAATGGCTTTTTCCGTTCGATACAGATGGTTTCGGTTCGCTCGGGCGGTCCATGATGACTGATACTATCGGACGGACCTGTGTGACGATGCTCGCCATCCCGGGGCGGTGATTCACGACGGATATTCGGCAGTATGAGTGTCGGTCTGTGATCGACCGAGACCGACTCACAACGACCTGTCTCACTCATCGCTTTCACCCTCCGTCGAGAGGATCTCATAGATCGCATCCGCCACGTCGGCTTCGCTGTTGACGTACGCTACCGCGACATCGTCGGCGTCGTGGCCGAAATGACGCTCGAGTTCCTCGGCGTGGGTGGCGTTGATGGCGTTGCCGCTTGGCTGGGTTTCGACGTAGGCATGAAGGTTAGCGTCGATCTCCTCCATCAGCGGAATGACCCGTTCTTCGGTGTCGTTGCTTGAGTTCTCGCTGTCGCCGGCAGCGAAGACGTACCGGTTCCAGTCGCTCCAGGGGTACTCCTCTAACAGCTCGGCAGCGAGGTCGTACGCGCTCGAGATTTTCGTCCCACCGCCAGAGCGGATCCCGAAGAAATCCCCGCGTTCGACTTCCCAGGCGTCGGCGTCGTGGGCGATGTAGACGAACTCGGCGTTGTCGTATTTGCCCTGGAGATACCAGTCTAAGGGTGTAAACGTTCGCTCGACGAGTTCGCGTTTTTTCTCACGCATCGAGCCCGAAACGTCGCGGATGTTGACGACCACGACGTTCTTTTCTTTCTCTTCGATGATCTCGGGATAGCGGTATCGTTCGTCTTCACGCCGGAACGGGACGTGTTTGATCCCCTCTCGACGAATCTTCTGTTGGACGCTTTCGCGTTCGACGTTTGCCTCGACTGCCTCGATCGATGCCCATTTGCCTCGCTCGTCGTCGACCTCGCTGTGGGCCTCTTCGACCCAGGCCATCGACACCGGCAGATTCTTGCCTCGAGCCCACTCGAAGACCTCCCGCGGGGTAATTCCCTCGACCTTACAGAGTTCGTACAGGAACTCCTCGTCGAAATCCATCGCGAGTTTGCGCTTGAGTCCTTCCTTGAACATCCGCTCGAAATCGAGCGTGCTGTCGGGACCCGAGCGGGTAAGATCCGTAAACGGCCCTTCCTTTTCTTCGATGACCTTCTTGCCTTTCGGCTCTAACTCGAGTCCCAACTCCTCGTCGAGTTCCTGGGCGAACTCCTCGGGGTCCATCTCGTAGTATTCGTGTTCACCGCCGTCCTCGCCGGGTTCGTCGCCGTCGCCGTCATCGTCACCGTCACCGGGTTGGGGCTGTGGTTGGCCGACTGGTTGGCCGACATCGGGCGTTCCACCGTCGCCCTGGCCGACCCCACCCTTGTCGCGCTGGTCGTAGGCGAACTCCGGCAGCGAGACGATCTTGACGGGGATCTTGATCTCGCCAGGACGACTCTGGCCGAGGTCACCGTACTGGATGAACTCTGCTAAGTCCTCTCGGCGCTGTTCGCCGACTTCGCGGAATCGTTCGACGTCGTCTCTTAGTCCCATGATTGTGCCGTTTTTGTCAGTCCCATCGGTAGCTCACCTGTCCCATGACGTGTCTGCTGGTCAGTTCGGCCGACGCGTCCGAGTAGTCGAATTCGGCAACCAGCGTCTCGATCGTATTCTGTTTGACCGTCTCGGTCTCGGTCCCACTTGGTGGGTCGTCCCACTGGCGAGGATCGAAGTCCTCGAAGGTCCGGCGGACATCGTCCCAGTCGTGGCTCTCTAGGACGGATTTGATCACCGGGATCGCCGTCAGATCGACGTTTTCGACGGCGAAATCCTCATCTCGGTGCTCCCAGGCGTGGCGGTTGAGCGACGTGATAACCTTTTCTCGTCGGAAGTTACGAACGCTTTCTCGCGGCCGGTTGCCCGTATACTCATCCTCGCTAAACCGCCCGAGGTGTTCGACCTCGAACAGCTTCATCTTCAGCGGATCGGGCTCGACCCGTTCGCCACGGTCGTTGGTCAGCGGCTCGTCGGTCTCCCAGGCATAGACGTGTTCGACGTACTCGCCGACGGTTTTCTCGTCGACGCGTTTGTCGTACATGATCGCCTCGATAACATCGGCCTCCTGGCGGTCGAAGATGTAATTTTTCACCGGAACCACCCGATTTTCGTACTCCGAGCGTTCGCCCGTCGAAAACACCGGTGCAACGGCGAGTCCTTCCGCCATCCCGTTTAACACGTCTCGAGGCATGACGACGTCGCCGACCGGCAACTCGGGGTGATGACGGTCGCGGTCGGCCTGGAGTAACTCAGCCAGCGTATCCCGTGTGTAGGTCACCGGAATGCCGTGTGCGCCATCGTTTCCATCGTCGTCGAAATCGAACTCCGCTTTCTCCCGACGGCTATCGCCTTCCTGTAAGTAACCCTGATCGTAGATCAGTGCCTTATCCACCAGATCCAGCCCGTTTGGCAGGTCACTCTCGTCGAGTCGAGTAACGACCGCATACAGCGCCGCCGCCTCGATCGCGTGTGGGGCAAACTCCTGGTGTCGCACCTCGCCGTCCTGGCCTTTGATCGTCACCGTCACCGGCTCACGAATGCGCTCTTCGAGTTCCTCGTATCCGTCGGCCTCCCAGACGTTCGTCTCGTTGGTCAGCTCCCGGCGGATGAGTTCACACTCCAGGCTCAGGTTCGTCAGGTAGCCAAACCGGTGTTTGTCGAGTCGACGTTTGAGTGCCTTCAGCGGGTCCATCCCGTTGCGATCGGAATGTTGGTTCAACTGGGCCTCGAGGTCGGGGTTCGAGATAATCAGCATCTGGGTGTCGACGTCCATCCCGATTCCCTTATCCAGCTTTACCGACTGCTCGTCGGGCACGTTCAGCAACTTCTGGAGTAAGTCGGCATGCTGGGCGGCGTCTTCGACGATCGTCAACACGCCGTTGCCCTGTGAGAGCACGCCGTCATAGGAAAACGCCTGTGGATTTTTGCGCCCTCGCGAGTCGAGTTCCTGGAGCATCCCGTGCATCCACGAGCCCACCAGCCGTTCTTTGGGCCGGCCGTCGTCCTCTGAGTGGAGGACGCCGACGCCACTCCCCACGTCGACGACGTAGTTTTTTACCCGGAGATGACGGTCGTCGGTGATCGCCGAGAACAACTCGGTCTCGCCCTCGCGGCGATACCGTTCCTCGAGGTAGGTGTAGGCCTCACGCGAGAACGGATCGAGGTCTGCATCGACCCGGACGGGGACGTGCTCGTCGAGTTCGTCGTTTAAATCCTCGAGGATTTGCGCTCTGATCTCTTCTGGAAAGACCGACAGCGGGTGGACCTGGACGGGGCTTTCATACCAGTGTTTGTCGTCGCCGGCGGTCGGGTCGCCACCGTAGCTCAGACTTCGATTTTCGGCTTCGGCAGAGGTTACGTTCCACTCGACGGTATACCGACGGCCAGCTTCTGTCTTCGAGTACTCTCTGAGCCCGTTGACCAGACACCGTTTGAGTTCGGACTTCCCCGTCGCCGTTGGCCCCTCGAACCAGATGATTTTCTCGTCTTTTGCCCGGCCGGCTGCGATCGACCGGAGGTCGTCGACGAAGCGATTTAGGACTTCAGTGTTGCCCAACACTGCGTGCTCGCCGTCGTTGGACGGATCGTCGAAAAAGCGATATCGCTCTTTTTTCTCGCCTTCCTCGACGACCGTCCGGGTACCGGCCGCCTCGATCGCCTCGAGCAGATACTTCGAGGCATGAGAGGCCACGGTCGGATTCTCGAAGATCCGATCGACGTAGGTCGAAAGCTCCATCGGCTCCTCGTAGGTCTCTTCTAACGTGCGATCGGCCTCGGTGACATAGTTTGATCCGGTCATATCACTCTTCGATCTCGGCTTTTGCCACCTCCGCGCCGGCGAACTCGAGGACCTCCTTTGCGCCCGATTCGGAGTAGCCCTGCTCGAGTAAGGCGTCGATCCACGAGGAACGTTCGTCGTCGTCGTACTCGTTTGCAGAGACCAGCGCCGAGAAGTTGATGTTGTGTTTTTTGTCCTCCCAGAGTTTGCGCTCTAAGGCCCGGCGCAGGCGCTCGTTGTCCTGTGGGTTGAACGCCTCGCCCTCACGAGCTCGTCGGGAGACCCAGTTGCTTACCTCCTGGCGGAAGTCGTTTTTGCGATCTTCGGGCACGTCGAGTTTCTCCTCGACGCTTCGGAGGAAGGTCTCGTCTGGCTCTTGCTCACGACCCGTAAGTTCGTCTTCGATCGTATCGTCGTCGATGTAGGCCATCACGTGGTCCATGTACTTTTCGCCCTGACGTTGAATCTCGTCGATGTCGTAGGCCAAGGCGTGGCGGACGTCTTCGATCGCCCGCTCTTTGTACTCCTCCCGGACAGTCTCCAAGTAGCGGTAGTACTTCTCGAAGTTGTCCTCGGGGATCGATCCGTGGTGTTCTAGGTTCTCTTCGAAGAAATTAAACACCGTAAGCGGGGAGAGAAAGCCCCGGGAGCGGTGTTTCGAGTCCATAATCGCCTCGGCAATCTCGTCGCCGATAAATCGGGGCGAGATGCCGACCATACCCTCGCCGATTTCGGCCATTTGGGCGGCTTCCTCGCGGAGCTTTTTCGTGTCGATATCGTCGCCCTCGTCGATCTCGCCGTTGTACGCTTTGGCCTTCGAGAGCAGATCGACGGTCTTGGCGTCTGGCTCTTCGATTCGAGTGAGGACGCCGAACAACCCTGCCATCTCCAAGGTGTGTGGCTCGACGTTGATGTCGGGAACGTCGGCATTGTTCAACATCTTGGCGTAGATCTGGGCCTCGTCTTCGTATGAGAGCACGTAGGGAAAGTCGATCCGCTTGGTGCGGTCGTTAAAGGCCTCCATCTTCTCGTCGCCTTTCTTGTCCTTGTACTCGGGCATGTTCGTCCGCCCGACGATCACCTGGTCGATGTCGATCCTGGGGTTGTTTTTGGGCTTGATCGTCTGTTCCTGTGTGGCATGGAGGAAATCATAGAGGAACTCCCGCTGGAGTTTGAGCAACTCCTCGCCGGAGAAGATGCCCCGATTTGCGTTACAGAACGCCCCGGAGTAATCGAATGCCCGCGGATCCGACTCGCCGTAGATCGCGATCTTCGAGTAGTTGACGTCGCCTGTCAACTCGGTTTCATCCTGGTTTTTCTTATCTTTGGGCTCGAACGTCTCGACACCCTGGCGTTTGTTCTCGTCGGCGACAAAGCGGACGATCTCGACGTGGTTTTCGAGGACCTGCTTTAGATCGTCGTCGTAGTACGCAAGCAGTTTGTCCATGTAGAATTCGCTTTCGGGATCGAGCGCCTGCTCGTTACGAATCGTGTAGGGAGCCTCGAGTCGCTCATTTAGATCGTCGATGACCGACTGGCGCTGGGCCTGTGGCAGGAGGACGAGCGGATCCTGATTCATCGGCGACCGGACAGTGTCGTCGGCCGGATCCTGGTCGGTGACGACGTCACAGAGGTTCTTCCAGCGGAAGGTGTACATCCGGCCCTCATCTCGGAGCGTGTAATCTTCGAAGTACTTGCGAACCTGTTTGTCAAAGTGGGATTTCCCCGATCCGACGGGGCCAAGCAGGAGTTTGATCCGGCGTTCGGGACCCAGCCGTCTGGCACCCGATTTCACCTTGTTGACGAACTCGTGGATCGACTGGTGGATTATCCGTCCATAAAAGGTGTTTTCGCCGTCGTGTAACGGATCCTCACTCGCCAGTCGGTACTCGACGACGCCTTCGGTCTCGTCGTAGGTCGTCCCGTAGTAATCGAACATGTCCGCGACGCGCTGGTGGGCGTTGCGGGTGATCTTCGGATCCTCGTAGCACTCCTGGAGGTACCACTCGAAGGATTTTGTCTCCCGCAGATCCGCGGGCATTGATTCTTTGTACTCCGTACTGAGCGTCTCGAGTGTCTCGATGTCACCGGTCATAGTATTGTTGATAGTTGTCGGTCCCCCATCGTCGGCTGTCTATACTCACGCGGGGTGGCTGTGAGCGAACGTCGTTCGACCGAGTCAGCGAAACGGCCGCGTGCGTTCTCCGGTTGAAACTGTTGGTGTGTGTAACGCACACTCCACCTTCGGGCGGCGTTGGACGGTCGTGTCATCTGTGATCGATCACCACTCTCCGTCGGCAATCGTCTCGTCGACGAACTCACACGACGTGCGCCGGGGACGGGCGCAGAGTGGATCGGTCCGGCGAGCGGATACCGATAGTATTTAATGAGTGAGTAATACAGATACTTAAAGTTGCCCCCAAAAGATATTTACCAGGAGATAATTCCAGGCAAAATCTTCCAACATCCTTTACTGTTAGATGGTATCATGCCACAATTGACGGGGAGAGTAATATAAACAACCGGGCTGCAACTGCGTGTAAGCCCCGCTATTGCTCGCGCGCGGGCTGTCGGATAGCCCTGCAAGCAAAATATACTGCTGGACGTAAGTCGTGAAAGCCGTTCGATCCGACACACGTCAGTCAGCTATAAT
>LKMM01000005.1 GCA_001563885.1 Natrialbaceae archaeon B1-Br10_E2g27 | reverse complement strand
GCTCTCCGCATCAATTCCCGGCGGTGGTGGCAATGAGCCACGACCACACACCACTACAGATCATCCTCGAGTCCGAAGCGGATGCTGAGGCCGAACTGAGATGCTATCGCTGTGACCAGCCCATCGATCCCGGCTGCTGGATTCGGCTCGAGGGACAGGTTGGGCCGGCTGTGGCGGCCGGCTACGAGGTTCCGAGTCAGCCCTGCTGTCTCGATTGTGTGGCCGCGATTGGCCTGCTCGAGATGACGATCGGCCCATAGTCTCCTACGTCCGAAGAGTACCGTCCCATAGCAACATACCGAACGTACTGTTTTTGGGCCACATATTCGAGAGCGTCTGTTCTACGAGCGGCTATACAATAACGGTTGACAACCTTCGGATTCTTGCCTCCGATTTCGCCACCCACCACGGTTAGTAATATATTTATATGCATGGCAAAAATACTATAAACAAATATGCTAGCAAGATGGCTGATCAAAAATCAGTGCTGTATCAAAGTGGAATGGGGAGTTAATCTATGACCATCGTCGTCGAACCCTCGGAGCACGTCGAACATATCGATGTTCAGGAACGACTGGACGGAGCCATCTGGATACGACTTTCCCCAGAGAAGTACGACGAACTCAAACAGGAGTGTAGACCGAACGAATCACTCGAAGACAAGGCCGCAGAGATGGCCATGGAGTACGCTCGGAATAACGGGTTCACAGAAGTATTTAGTTAAACATCAATTAAATTTGTTTGAAAGTGCATAACGAGTCGCCCATTCGGTCTTCCATCGCGCGCTGAATCGAGGGCTCGAGGGAGTGTCCGGGTGAGGAGATTACGCTTCGGACGCTCTCGGGAACCTGGGTATCACCGTCGGGCCGTTCACGCCGGCGACACAGGATCTTTGACGTATTCAGTCGCTGTGACCGATCGTTGAACCGCTGGAGGTCCCATCGCTTTGATCGGCACCCCTTCATCGATCCAGCCATGCACCCGCTGGCCAAAGCGGTCCTCGAGGCACATTACGTTGGGAATTTCGCCGGCGCTCTGGACTCAATTCTGCGTTCGGAATCGTCGAGAACGCGAGTGAGTCACTCAATACGGGAGTGGACTGGATCGGGAACCTCCGTTCGCGTAAGCTCTGCCCCGTCGAAATCGGCTTTCCAGAGAAACGTCTCCTCGAGGTCGGTTCCATCGAACTCGGCTCTAGCAAACGTCGTGTCCCAGAGTATCGCATTTTTTAGAGAGGTATCACAGAGGATTGACTGGGAAAGGTCAGCATGACGGAGGTTCGCATCTGCGAGAGTTACGTCGGTGAGGACAACGTCGGTGAGCGTGCTTCGGGTAAGATCAGCGCCGTTTACCGTGGCACCGAGTAAGGTAGCACCACTGAGATCGGCTTCGACCAACGTTACGCCGGTAAGTACCGCATCGGTTACCGTTCCGTCGGTGAGATCGCTCCGGGAAAGGTCGGCATCGGAGAGTCGTGCTCCCTCGAGGGTGGCACCGACAAGCGAGCATCCTGTGAGGACCGCCCGTTCGGCGGTGATACCTGCAAGCGTCGCCTCCGAGAGGTCAGCACCCGCAAGATCCGAGTCGCTCAGTTCGGCAGCCGTCAGATCGGCCCCGGAAAAATCAGCGTTTCGAGCGGTTACGTCCGAAAACATTCCATCAGTCCCAACCGCATCGGCGAACGTTGCATCGACGAGCGTACTGCCGGTGAAATCGGCCCCCTCGAGGCACACACCGCGAAGGTCGGCCCCGACCAACGTCGACTCGAGAAACTCCGCGTTCGGGAGTTCAGCGTGTGTGAACGTTCCACCCTCGAGATCTGCGCCGTCAAACGTCGCGACGTCCACTCGCGCTTGATCAAAGGTGACGTCCCGAAGTGTCCCACCGGCAAACGTGACATGGACCTGTTCGGTCTCCGAAAAGTCAGCACCCGAAAGGTCAGCGTCAGTGAACTCGACATCCCGAATCGTCGCATCGAGAAACACACCCCCACAGATCGTGGCACCGGTGAACCGACACCCGGTTAGATCCGCCGCTGTGAAGCGTACTTCACGCAAGTTCGCATCGGTTAGATCGGCAGCGCGTAACGATTTCCCCGTCAGGTCACCACCGGCGATATTTGCGTCAACGAGTGTCGCCCTCGAGAGATCAGCGCCGTCGAGACTGGCCGTCCTGAGATCGACACCAGTGAGCGTCGCCGCCTCCAGGCTCGCATCCGTAAGCCTGGTTCCCTCGAGGGTTGCCCCAACGAACGTCGCGTCCGAAAGGTTCGCCCCCGAAAGATCAGCACCGGAGAGATCCGCGTCGGTGAAATCAGCTCGTTGTAGGTTCGCACCGGCAAACGACGCTTCCGAAAGCGTTGCATCTTCGAAATCTGCCTCACGGAGATCCGCACCCGAAAAATCAGCGCCCTCGAGCGAACTTCGTTCGAAGACCGCACACTCGAGTTGTGCGTCGGTAAACGTCGCCCCCTGTGCGAAAACACCAGCCGCCATCGCACGCGTAAGTGTGGTTTCGGCGAAAGTTGCCTCCGAAAGCGTCGATCCGGTAAGCGTCACACCGGAGAGATCACTCGCAGCGAAATCAGCACCCTCGAGTGTCGCGTTGCGAATCGTTGCATTCTCTAGAACACTTCCCTCGAGGGCGGCGTCACTGAGATCGACACGGGTGAGCGTCGCTTCCCGGAGGATGCTGTCCCGAAGGGTCGTCTCTCCCAACGCACTCCCGGCCAGTGTCGCGTTCGAGAGGTCCGTGCCCGAGAGATCGGCCTCACAGAGGTCTGCACGCGAGAGATCTGCACTCGAGAAGGAACTGGACGACAGTGACTGTGCTGTAAGTTCCGTATTCTGTAGGGCCGCCCTGGCGAACGTACAGTCGGCGACGGTCGTGGTACGGAGGTCGGTATCCGAAAGCGTAAGCTCGGTGGCGTCGATCCGTTCGAACGTCGCTTCCTGCAGTGTCGTCTCCGAAAGCGTCGCTCCCCGAAGATCAGCATCCCGAAACTCGACACCCGAAAGGTCGACGTTCTCGAGCGTTGCATTTCGAAGATCCGTCTCGACGAGCGTCGCCCCCGAGAGGTCGACGTTCTCGAGTGTCGCACCTCGAAGATCTGCCTTCGAGAGATCGACTTCCGAACAGTCAGTGTCGGTTATGCTCGCGTTACGGAGTACTCCGTCCGAATAGTCAGTGTTCTCGAACTGACACTCCTCGATCGTTGCACACTCGAGTGTCGAGGCAGTGATGGTCGCGTTGCTCGCATCGACCCCCCGGAGTGTTACACCAGCGAGCGTGCTATCCTGGACTGTCGCTCCGGTGAGAGCCGTCTCCGTAATCTCCGCGCCGGTCCAATCCGACCCGACGAGTGTTGCCTCAGCGAGGTTCGTCTCATCGAACCGGGCGTTCGACAGCCGCGTTGCATCGAAGGAGCTGCCAGTGAGCGTGACGGACTCGAAGCGACACTCCTGGCACTCGGCCTGCTCGAAGGAGGCTCCCTCGAGCGCTGAATCGACGAATTCGGTATTCACGAGCGTCGTGTTCGAAAAGGACGCATCGGTGAGATTCGTGTTGGAAACGCTGACGTCGGTAAGCGACCCAGTGTGTATCGTTGCATGCTGTGCGTTCGCGTTTCGAATCGAGACGTCCTCGAGGAGGGCGGCTGTGAGATCGATGTGTTCGAGATCGGCGTCGTCAAATTCGACACACTCGAGTGTCGAATCAGTTGCATCTACCGAGCGGAACGACCCACCAGCCGCGAACGTATTGTGCAGGGTCGTCTCCTGTAGATTTGCATCGTCGAACGTCGTTTCACGGAGTTCCGTATCGACGAACCGACTCTCCGGCAGTTCCGTCCCGGCAAACGTCGCACCTGCAAAATCAGTATCGGTAACGGTCACGTTCCGAAGCTTCGAGCCATCGAACCGCGCGTCGACTCCGGCAACTCCTTGGAAGGTGGTCCCCATCAGGTTGCTTGCAGAGAAGTCTGTGCCAGCCAGATTCGTCTCCGCAAACGTCACATAGTACAGCGTCGATTCCGCGAGGGTCGCCTGCTGTACGTTGCTCCGGGTAAACGTAGCCCGCCGGAGGTCCGTTCGACGGAGATTCGACCGCTCGAGTGTCGAATCCGAGAGGTCCACACCGACCAGACACTCTCCTTCGAGGTCCACCTCTCGAAGGACAGTCTCGTCCATCTGTGCACCCGAGAGGTCGACATCATCGAACGTTGTGTCGGTAAAATCGATTCCCGAGAGTGTTGTATGTTTCAGCGTCGAATCGGCGATAGTTGTACCGCCTACCAACGCGTCAGTAAGCGTCGCTTCGTCTAGCGTGAGACCGGTACACTCAGCGTCACACAAGATTGCGCCGGTGATATCAGCATGCTGGAACTCCGTGTCGTCGATCAGTGCCCCACTCAGTGTTGCCCCAGTAAGAGTCGTTCGATTGAAGTTGACACCACGAAGCGTCGTATCGCGGAGGTCAACGTTCGAACACTCGGCGTCGTCTACACTGGATCCGACGAGCGATGCGCCGGTGAGGACGGCGTCTTCGAACGTTGCACCGAAGGCGTTGAGATTGGTCAGTTCCGATTCACGGAGGTCGGCCCCGGTAAAATCGGTCCGAATACTCGCTGCATCCTCGAGAGAGACACCACGAAGGGCCGCTCTTTCGAGGGTGCCAAACGATATATTGCTCCCCGAGAGGCGGGCAAAACGGAGCGTCGCCCCCGTCAGGTCGACTCCATAGAGTTGGCTGTGTTCGAGCGAACAGTGTGAAAAATCACGCCCCGAAGCGTCGACGTCAGCAAGCTCTACACCATCGAGAATCTCGCTGGGTGCAAACGTTGCTGATGGTACCCCCGTAAACCGCTTTGGGTCGGCGTTTCGTTCTCGGTTCTGCGGCGACTCACGGGACCCCTCGAGTTCCGCGTAGGCCTTCTCGAGAGTGTCCGCAGTTGCATGCCAGAGACAACGGTCGGTATCTCCCCACGTCGCCCGGTAACAACAGCTTTGTTGGGCGCGTTCGTGATCGACCGTCGGATCGAAATCTTTGGGCACCGTATAGCCACACCGATCCGAAGGCTGATCGTTCATACTTCCAAATTTCCTCCAGTTTTAATAAACGTTTTCTTGTTCTTGGTGAACGTAGGTGAGAGAGGGTAACTATCTCGCTCAGTCGAGTTGCGAGACCGACGTTACGGATCCGGTCTGGGAGTGAGCATCGCTATCGGTTTCAAACGGTGGCTCATCGGGGAGTGGAAACGCCGCCAGATCGAGCGCCTGGACGTCCTGTCGGCGGACAGAGACGTCTGTGAGGTCGGTCAGGCGGAGCGTCAACCGTTCGAGGGTCGCCTTGCGAAGATCCGCACCCGTAAGATCGGCTCGGGTGAGATCGGTGTCAGTGAGTTCGCCCTGTTGAAGATTGGCGTTAATAAATGCTGCATTGCGGGCGTTGACGCCACGTATCGTCACCTCTCGGAGATCACCACTGGTGAAACTCGCCCCTGGTAAGTCGGCCTCGGTGAGTGTTGCCTGATACAGAAACGCCTGCGTAAATCCTGCGCCGGCTGCCGACGCCCCGGTAAAGTTACTTGCTTGAAGATTCGTCCCCTCGAAAGAGGCATTTGGGAGGTGTGCGTCGACGAACGCCGCGGCTTCGAAGTCAGCGTCGGTTATCGATGCCCTCGAGAGCGTGGCACCGACAAAACTCGCATCCTGTCCCATCGTCCGATCGAGGACCACGCTATCGAGCGAACACTCATCGAACGTCGCATGTTGGACATTCGCGTGCGTAAAATCAGCGCCGCGAAGATCTGCGGCATCGAACGCGACACCATCAGCTAGTGCGTTTGCGAAGATCGCCGTCCGTACGTCGGCATCTCGAAGATCGGCATTCCGGAGGTCGGCGTCCCGAAGATCGACCCGGACGAGTTGTCCCTCAGAGAGATCGACATCTTGCAGGGTCGTTTCTGCAAGCGTTGTGTCGGTGAAATCGACACCTGCAATATCGACCGTCGTGAGATCGACGCCGGTCAGATCGGCCGAGTCTGCGCTCGAATTCGTCAGCACGGCGTCCTCGAGGGTTGCCCCAGCAAAATCGACGCCGACGAGCGTAGCGTCGGCAAACGTTGCTCGCTCGGCCACAACATCCGGAAACGCCGCGTTCGTGAGATCTGCACCATTGAGCGTTGCTCCCGTAAGATCTACACCAGCACCCACTGCACCTGAGAGGTCGACATCATCCATCGTGGCGTCCTCAAGTGTGACTCCGGCCAACGAGACCCGACAGAGGGTTGCGTTCGAAAGCGTCGCCCCCTCGAGTGTGGCGCCTTCGAGTGAGGCATTCGAAAGTATCGCGTCAGGTGCGTTCACCCCGCGTAAGTCAGCGCCGGTGAAATCCGCCATTCGGCCAGTCGCGCCGCTGAGGTCGGCCCCACGGAGCGTCGCGTTCGTGAGATCAGCATCGACCAGAGTCTGATTGGAGAGCGTCGCACCGCTGAGATCTGCCCCACGCAAATCGGCACCAGTGAGATCTCCCGCCTCGAAAGCGACATCTACAAGCGACGATTCTGCAAGCGTTGCATCACGGAGTACCGCCTTAGAGAAGGTAACGCCCGTAAGATCTAGTCCACTGAGATCGCTCCCACGAAGCGTTGCGTTGTGGACCGAGAGACCATCGAGAATCGCGTTCGAGAGATCCGCCCGGGCGACGTTCGTGTTGTCGAGTGTGACATTACGAAACGCCGTTGCCTCTAGACACGTCGCCGTAATGTCGCTGTCGGTCAAAACGGCGTTATCGAGCACAGCATCGGTCAGATCTACCTCCTCGAAAACGACATCCGAAAGCGTCGACCCGACGAACGTCGCACGCTCGAGTGAGACACCGACGAACGATGCCCCAGTCAGGTCCGCACCGTCGAAGTCAACGGCAGTGAGCGTCTCGCTATTGAACGTCAGCCCACACAGCGTTGTGTCCGATAGGTCCGCTCGGGTGAAATCTACCTGCGTCAGACTCGTCGTCGTTAGATCACAGCCCGATAACTCGGCATCGATCATCGTCGCCGATCCGAAATCGGCGTGCTGGACGGTCGCGTCGGTGAACGTCGCACGCGTGAGATCACTGTGTGTCAGCGTCGCGCGAGTCAGATCAGACCCCACGAACGATCCATCAGGGATCGAGGCATCCGAAAAGACCGCATCCACACACGTTGCGCCGTCGAACGTGACGTTGTCCGCTGTTATGCCCGATAGGTCTGCCCGACGAAGCGTCGCATCCGTGAACACGACATCGTGCATCGTTCCCCCAGTAAATACCGCCTCCTCGAGAGCGGCCTCGGTGAAATCCGTCCGCTCGAGGTCGACAGCGGAAAAATCGGTGTGTCGTAGCTCTGCTTCCCGCAGGTCAGTTCGCGCGAGCGTCTCCGCCTCGAGGGTGACATCGGTTAGCGTGACCTTCTGCAGGGCTGAGTCGGTGATTTCACACCCCGAAAAGTTTACATTCCGGAGGTCGGTCCCGGTGAGGTTGGCCCCCTCGAGTGTTGCGTTTTCGAAGGTGGTTCCCTCGAGGTCTGCATAGACGAGTATCGTCTTTCGCAACGAGGCCTCACTGAAATCCGCCTCGCGTACGTCCGCACCCTGAAGCTCAGCGGCCCTGAGATTCGCTCCGGAAAGATCAGCCTGGCGAAGGGTTGCCCGGTGGAGATCACAACCGGAGAGATCTGCGTTCGTAAGCGTCGTCTTGACCAGATGGGCTTCCTGCAGCGTAGACTCGCTCAGATCGGTCCGCTCGAGTGTTGCCCGTGTAAAATCGACTGCATCGAGGGAGACACCGGAAAGAACAGCGTCAGAAAGGTCAGCATTTCGAAGGTCTGCGTCTAGAACAACGGCCCCATCGAACACCACGTCTTCGAACGTCGCCTGCTGGAGGTTTCCACCGGTGAGGTCGGCGTCCGAAAGCGAGGTATTCTCGAAGATTGCCCGTCTGAGATCGGTGCCTCTCAGACTGGCTCCCGAAAAATCACAATCGGTACAGGTAGTGTTTGCCATCCGTGCTTTATCCAGCGTGGTCTCCGTACACGTCGTCTCCTCTATCGACGCATCTTCGAGTGTCACACCGGTGAGGTCGGCGCTACACAGTGCTGAATCGGTCAGGATTGCTCCCGAAAGGTCTGCCTCACGGAGGTTCCCTCCCCGGAGATCGGCACCAGTCAAATCGCAGTCGCGTAAATCTCCTCCCTGGAGATCGATCTCCTGGAGGCGTCCGTTCTGTAGATCAGCCGACTGGAGCGTTGTAGCGTCCAGCGTCGTCGCGGTGAGATCGACACGGTGAAGATTTGCTTCCGATAGATCGGCTCCGGTAAACTCGACAGCCGTAAGTTCACATCCCTCGAGGACGACGTCCTGAAGGGTCGCGTCGGTGAAATCAGCACCGTCGAGCTGTGCTCCTTCGAACCGTACCCGCGATAGATCGGCACCGTTGAACGTTACGTTTCGAAGATCGGCACCGGTCAGATCAGCGCCGGACAACGTCGCACCGGTGAGGTCTGCACCCTGGAGCGTGGCATCGGTGAGGTCTGCTCGAGAGAGATCCGAACCGCAAAGGGAGACACCACTCAGATCGGCTTCCTGCAGGTCAGTTTCTTGAAACTCCGTGCGCTCGAGGCGAGCATCGGTAAACGTCGTTTGACGGAAATCCCCACCAGTAAGCTTCGCATCGGAGAGGTTGGAATCGGAAAATACTGCGGCGCGAAATGTTGCGTCGACAAAATCGGCCTCGTGCAAGTCGGCCGCCTGGAACCGTCCCCTGTATCCCAGTGCTCCCGAAAACGTAGCTTGTCGCAACTCGGCGTCTGTAAACATCGACTCTTGAAGGTTAGCATCCGAGAAATCACAGCCAGTAGCCCGTGTAGACACGAAGTTCCCAGCCTGTAGATCCGAGCGGGAGAGATCAACCCCACCGAGATCAGCATCTTCGAACGTCGTGTCGTAAAGAAACGCATCAGTCAGATCGCTGCCCGTGAGGATTGAACCGCTAAAGTCGATTCCCTCCAAATCTGCCCCCGAAAAGTCACTATTTCGGAACGAACAGTGTGAGAAATCCGTCTCCGGCGGGAACGCGTGTCCGCGAAGGTCTGCGCCATCGAGGAGTTCTCCCGGGTTGGGTGTCGATGAGCGTTTCTGCCCTTCGGTGCTAGAGTCGGCGTTGAGCGTTTTGTTTCGGCCCGACTCACGGATCGTTGCTAACGTCCGATCGGATACCTCTTCAGGTGCGTGTATCGGACATCGATTCTGTTTGGGCCCCGTTTTTCTGTAACAACAACTCTGGTGTGTGGCATTTGGCTCCCCCAGCCAGACGAAATCAGACGTATATGTGTACCCACAGCGGTCCGATGGTGGCTCGTCCATAGGAGTTCATTAGGGAAATATCAAATAAATGTTTATGGTGTCGTGCCAAAAGTAATATATTCGCTGGTATAAAAGCAACAGTCACTCTAGAACAATCCAGCGGGTCAAAGAAATGAGTTACGAGCAATCAACACACGAGGAAGAAACGCAAGCACCGCCTCAAACCGAATCGAAACAATCCGACAAGACCACAACACACCAACCAGGCGTCGAGTCAGAGACAGCGCAGACACCACCCGGGATGGTCCCAAGCGACGAACGACCTGACCCCGAGTCGGTCTCCGTCGCAGACCTCTTTCCGACGACTGAACTGGGAATCGATCCGATGATGGTTCCACTCGAGGAAGACGAACTGCCCGAAATCACACAGGAGGTTATCGAATCACCTGGCGAGGTGATCGATGCATCGACACAGACGGCGCTCGAACAAAGCGGCACACACGGACTTGGAAACGTCTACGTCCACAATGACACGAACGCAGCCAAAGCGGCTGAAGAGCTCGATGCGCACGCGGTCGTCGTAGACAATCACATCATCTGTAACCACACGCTCGAGGAGTCCGATTCGTCGGCCGAGGAGTTCGCTGTCGCATACGGGTTGACTGCGATCGAACAGGGAGATAATGGCGTCTCGATCCTTCCAAAAGACGCCGAACTACCCGACATAGGCAAGACACAGGAGTCAGAGTAGCCTGTTAAACAGCAACCAGAGATGGCCAGCGGCTCGATTTGTGAGAGTCCAGTTGGGAACTCTCTTGTGGCGCTCACGTGGAAAAATTATAGAACAACGTAGAAAAATACCAATGTATGAGCACGCAAGAAGCGCTACACGTCGCCCGTAGCTTGCAATTGAACACACCAACAGACCGCCCACTCCAGGCGGAGACAATCTGGTTCTTTGCTACTGAGCCACCGAGTTGTCGGCTCGTCGTCGAATGGCACCACTGGGAACACATCGCTCGTGAGCGGCTCTTTGGGCTTGACCAGCAAGATCGCCCGACGGATCTCGTTCCAGACTGCGACGTAGTACTCGAGGCCGAACTCGAGGCCGATCTGGCGGATGCGTTCCCGTCCACACAGGCAGATCTCCGGGTCCGACTTGCAGATCCAGCCGATCCGATTCGGGCAACAGACACGTGGCACGTGACCCACATCCAGCAGGGAGCGAGACTTCCTGATGAGGAGGAACTAACCGAAACAGTCTTTTCGACAGACGAGGATGCCGACCCGAAACCACACGTCGGTGAGTTCGGACTCCGACAAACGACTCCTAGAGGAACACCCGCGGGCGACGATAGACCGGTTGCCGAATCCAGAGAGGCACAGACAGCCAACGATTGCCCGGCTGTCGAGGACTCTCTTGAGCCAGTCATCGACATGCTCGAGACCGAGGGTCAGTCGTACGAGGTCGGTTCGGATGGGCAACGGCTTCACCTGACAGTCGCATACGACGACCAAGACTGGGACGTTTCGATCGAACCGGCAGCGAAAGACGAGTGGTGTACGATTCACGCTGTGTACCCGACATCTATACCGGAAGATGAACGAGACGACGTGCTATCGACGCTCGCCAAACAAACCACAGCAAACTGGCGGGGACGATTCGAACTCGAGTGCGAAACAGGAACAGTCCACTATCGGATACCGATACAGCCACGTCAGGAGTCGGTACGTGAGGGAGTAGCCGAAGCCGTCCGGACAGTAGCGACACTTACACTCGAGAACGCCTGAGCAGAAAGCAGTTTACCGCTCTTTTTGAGTCGGGCGGAAATCGCGTTCTGTAACGCGCTGGATCTGTTCTTCTTTGCGCGAGTCGATCAGAACCGGGCCGACCTGATAGGTGACGGACGGATAGAGTGGAACGTCTCGGAACGAGTCCCAGATTCTCGAGATTTTGTTCTCCGAGTCGGAGTCCATCGAGATGGTAAGTGTCCGCTCATCGCGGAAGGACTCGCCTAACGCCTCGGTGTCCAGAACCGAATTGTCGTACAGCGCCTGCATCGCCAACCCGAGGGCGTTGTGCTGGTCGCTCATATTCGTCGTCTCGTTCGCACCGGTAGACGACGGGTACGCCGTCAACAAATAATGAAGTGTAAGCGAAAGTGGCGGCGACTGGCGTGTATCGTTGTTCGTGATCGGTCGACGGTGCTGGTGTCCGCTTTGTTCGACTTTGTACAGATACAGCGACAATCGAATGTCGGTGTTCGAACTGACGTCGTCTGGCGATGCGAGGACGATTTCGCTCGGATCGAGCGAAATGACGTCGTCTCGTTCCGTCATCGCCGTCTGTAACGTCTCTATCAGTTCTTCGCTCACCCGTGCAATCGCGTTGTAGTTGGCCATGAGTTGTTCTATTCTCGATTAGAACCGCCAGGGATTGGTTGTCCACCGAAAGCAGGTTGCTTGCTGGCGGCCCCTTTCGAGAAACTGTGTTTCTATGCAATAGCTAGGTCAGCTTTTATAATAACCTTTCGAATTATTGAGGTAATACACTTCGAAGTTGAAATTGAGGACATCGTAGCTCCGGTCTGGAAACGTCGTCGTATGACGTGTACAAACGCGTTAGTGAAGCGGTAGGTTAGCTTTTGATATTGAAATCTAGTACCGATAAATCATTCTGAATCGACTAATGAGGTTACATCTCTTTTCCGAAAAGTGGTATATATTCTCACTCTTACCTTCAAGTGTAGGGTGAAATATTTAATTCGTATTCTTTGAAGGGGAAATTGCAACTACGAGGCAACAGCAATGCCGGAATATCTATCACCAGGTGTTTATGTCGAAGAGACAGAGAGTGGATCGAAATCAGTCGAGGGTGTAAGTACCAGCACCGTTGGCTTCCTTGGCCAGACGGAGCGTGGTCAACTCGAGCCGCAGTTGGTAACTGATTTCAACGACTTCAAGCGTAAATACGGGGGTTTCATCGAGGATTCGTTCCTCGCATACTCGGTCAAAGGATTCTTCGAGAACGGTGGCAGCCGTGCGTTCGTTTCGAGAGTCACGGAACGCGACCGACACGAGGCGGCGACGGGTACGTTGACCGACGGCAACGGCAACGACGTCATCTCGGCCAAAGCTGTCGGGCCGGGCGACTGGGGGAACTCGATCTCGATTACGATCACCGACGCACCGATGTCGAGCGATGACAACACAATCTTTAATCTCGTCGTTCGATACTGGTCTGATGACCCCGAGAACGTAACCGACCCAGGGTCTGACTCTCCCGATCCGATGCCGGATATGGAAGAGCGTTTCGACGAACTGAACGCGAAGCCAGGCTCGACCCAGTATTATGCAAAGAAACTCGAGGGTTCTTCGAACTTCATCGAGATCGAACGAAGCGGCGAGGGACGGCCGGAGAATCAGACGATCTGGCTCAGCCTCGACGACGACAATCAGGCAGCGACTGACGGCGGTTCGTCACCGAGTGGCGGCGATAACGGTGATGACGGCGGCGACGATGATGACGACACGCCGGACATTCCAGGTGACGACGAACTGGACGACATGACGAAATCGGAGATGAAAGATATTGCTAAGCCCCTTGATATCTCCACGTCACAGAAAAAGGCCGACCTCAAAGAAGAACTCAAACAGATCCGCGACGGTGAGAAAGCAGTCACTGACGGCGGTCCGGAGGGCCCAGTGCTCGGCGATTACGAAGGCGACGACACCCCAGGACAGCGAACTGGCCTCGCCGCGTTCGAAGAGATCGACAATATCTCGATCGTCTGTGCGCCGGACGAAAACGACGTGCCCGGTCTGACCGACCGTATCGTCTCTCACTGTGAGAACATGGGTGAGCGGTTTGCACTCTTGCAGGCACCGCAAAACCCCGGTCCGGTCCAGAAGATGGAGACGCCCGTCGACTCGACGTACGCCGGCTACTACTACCCATGGATTGAAGTGATCGACCCCGAAACCGGGACGACCGAACTCATCCCACCAGGCGGACACGTCGCCGGTATCTACGCCCGTACGGACCAGGAAACCGGCGTCCACGGCGCTCCCGCAAACGAAGTCGTCCGCGGTGCCCAGGGACTGCAGGTCAACCTGACTAAAGGTGAACAGGACATCCTCAACCCGAAAGGCGTCAACTGTATCCGTGAGTTCCAGGGTCGTGGCATCCGTGTTTGGGGTGCTCGAACCACCTCGAGCGATCCGGAGTGGAAGTACATCAACGTCCGACGGCTGTTCCTGTATCTCAAACAGTCCATCGACGAGGGGACCCAGTGGGTCGTCTTCGAACCGAACGACCAGGATCTGTGGGCTCGCGTCGAGCAGACGATCGAACAGTTCCTCAAGACGGTCTGGCGAAACGGCGGCCTCATGGGATCGACGGCAGACGAGGCCTTCTACGTCAACTGTGACCGCTCGACGATGACCCAGGACGATATCGACAACGGACGGTTGATCTGCGAGATCGGTGTTGCACCGGTCAAGCCCGCCGAATTCGTTATCTTCCGCATCAGCCAGTGGACCGAGGGTCAGGGCGCATAACGCCAACTACGAGGGGTAATCAATGCCAGAAACAGACAATCTAATAAAGAGTTCATATTACAAACTCGAATACGGGGGGGACGAAGTCCCGACGGTAAAGGACATCCAGATTCCGGACATGGAGTACGAACCGGTCTATCACAACGACGGGACGAAGGCTCCACGACAGGAATCGAAGGGGATCCCCAAATACGGAGATATGGTCGTCCAGCGCGATATGCGACGTGACCAGAATACGATCCTCTACGACGAGTTCGTCGAAGCCCAGGAGACACCTGACACCGGCGAGATCAAAAAAGACGCCATCATCTTCGTCAAGAACGTCGCCGACGAGACGATCTGGAAGCTCAAACTCGAAGGCTGCTGGGTGAAAGAGTACCGTCCACCGACGCTCAACGCAACGACGTCGGATACGTTAACTGAAACGTTCGTCGTCTCCGTCGACTACATGGAGCAGGAGGATTAGTGACCGATGGTTAATGCAGAAACACCAGCCGTCTGTGACAGATTCAAAGTGGACCTCGGCGGGCACGAAATCGACCACTTCTATCAGGTCGATTTACCCGACCTGGTGATTCCAGTCGTCGAACACAACTCGGGCGATTCGGGCAAGCGCTATCCCACGAAACACGCAGAGTATCCGGACTACGGCGGGACGTTCACTGCGAGCCTCTATGCGCGTGGTGAGAAAAACGCCATCGACGAATGGTGGGATACGATCACCTCGTGGGAGGAAGGCGAGAACGAAGAGGCAATCAGCATCAGTGCCTACGCACCGGACGAAGAACGGATCGGTCGCTGGGAGTTCGAAGATGCAAAGCTCATCAAGTATCAGTACGACGATAGTCTGAGTGGCGGCGAAGCGATGAAGATCACCATCACGGTGTCATACCGGAAGATGGAACGCAAAGAGCCGTAAGCCGCTTCGGAGGCAGCTACACAGCCAACGATTCGATTTTTTGACAGCGAGTGTCATTGACCAGTTCGACTGTCTCAATTTGTGAGAAGTTCCCGATACTCGCCAAACGTCGTCGGATCGATCAGCGAGCCGGTTTTCTCGAGTTCCCGACGGACGGCGGGAACGAGATGAGCCATCGTCACCGGATCGTTCTCGCTTGCCGCGTTGAACGCGGCCGTCTGTGCAGCGTTTCGGATCTCGCCACCGGAGAGCTCGAGATCGCTCAAGAACGCATAATCGAGGTCGTCGGTCGGTGTCTCATCGGGGAACACGCCACGCCAGAGTTTGGCTCTAATCTCACGGTCGGGTCGCGAGAACTCGACGTGGAGGTGAATGCGTCGGAGAAACGCCGTATCAATGTTCGATTCGTAGTTCGTCGTCAACAACACGACGCCGTCGTAGTGTTCGATTCGCTGGAGCAGATAGTTCACTTCGACGTTCGCATACCTGTCTGTCGAATCGGATACCTCCGAGCGTTCGCCGAAGACGGCATCGGCCTCGTCGAATAAGAGAATTGCACTCGATTGTTCAGCCTCGTCAAAGATCTGCTCGAGGTTTTCTTCGGTTTCACCAATGTACTTGCTGACGACAGTCGAGAGATCGATGCGATAGAGATCGAGTCCGGCGTGGTTGGCCAGGACTTCCGCAGCCATCGTTTTGCCGGTTCCAGAGGGACCAGAAAAGAGAGCGACAACACCAATACCACGGGCAAACTTCTGTTCGAATCCCCATTCGGAGTAAACGGTCCCACGATTCGTAATCCGTGCAGCGACTTCTCGTAAGTGTGATTCGGTATCCTCGGGGAGCCAGATATCCTCCCAGGAGTAATTCGGCTCGATCCGTTCGGCAAGTGCCTCGAGATTTGCCGAGGACTGGAGTTTACAGGCTTCGAACAGGCCATCGCGCGTAATCGTTTCAACGTCGTCTTCGTGGACGTTTGAAATCGCGCGAGCGGTCGTAAGGGCAGCGTCGACTTCACCCTGGGTCAACTCGAAGGTACCAGCGAGCTCAGTCGGCGTGACGCCGGCCGGAAGCTCTGCTGTCCGTTGTTCCCAGAGTTGACGTCGAAGTTCGTATCCCGGTTTCGGGAACTCGAGGAAGATAAACTCGTGTGTCGACAGCTGAACGGTCGGCGTCCAGGGAGTCGTGCCAGTCAAATAGCTGTCGACAGGAACAGTATCGAGTTCCCGAACGAGATCGTCGATACTCATGGTCGACTCGCCAGTCTGGGTGGGCTCGGAATCGGTCGTCTCGGGTATGAGTTCGTGAACTGCGGTGAGATGGATCGATGCATCTTGAAGCAGTGCCTCACGAACGACGCTATCGAGACTGGCCCGGTCGTGGGCAACCGACAGCGCATCTGTACGGACAAGCGACGTCCCGGATGCAGTGGTGGTCGCCTCGACTGCTCGGTGTTGAACCGACGTGTCTACGCCCGAAAAGTAGTGTATTGCCGGTTGGTTGGGTGGGTCAGCGGGTAAGTTCTGCAACCGTGTGCGCGTTTTCTCGCTGACTGGAAGCGTCGCTATCGATTTGTCAGTGTCGATGACAGTATATTCGGTCTCCAGTGTCGATACCTCCCCTCCGAGCAGGTACGTCAAGACACGCTGTGTGACACTGACAATCCGGGAACGAAATGGTGTGTCGGTCCCTCGAGGTCGAACCTCGAGTAGTTGCCACCGGACGAGCGGAGACGACGCTGAAACCGTCTCGAGAGCAGTTGTCGGCCGGTATCCAGTTCGTTCGAGGATATCAGCAAGAATGTCTACCGTCGGTCGTCGGAGCGTCCGACTGCCGTGAAGCCGACTAAATGCGTGACTAAACCGGGCGTCGAGATCCGGTGTAAGTGCCAACAGGAAGACAGTCTGTTCGGCCTCATCAAGCTCGAACCGGTTAACGAGCCGTTCGAGCCGGTCTCGAAACGTCTCGGTCGCCGAGGCTGGGAGGCCGTCATCACTCCGATGAGATGGCTCAGAGTCGGTACCGAGGCCATCGAGTACCTGCTTTTTGTCCGAGCCACGCTCTCCAGTATACGCTAGCAACAGCTGCTCGACACGTTCGAACACACCCTCGAGTGTATATGAACTATCAGTATCGATCATATAAACTAACTATCTACTGTTCGGATGACAGTACACAAGAGACAGCGACACCTAACTCTTTATGAACGTGCTCGAGTCAGAAACAAATAGTATGATTACAAAATCCAGATATATGTCAATTGAAAATCCATCGACAGAGGAAGTCGAATCATCTGTACATACTATAGAAACCAGAAAGCCAAAACACGTACTGCAACTGTTAAAAAACGCGTGTCGGACACTCGATTGTCGGATAGCGTCTGATACGCTCAAAATAACGAAAGACCGACGCGCGAAGCCGAACGCACCGACGGGTAAGGTCCATCTCAAACAGGAGCGAACGATCGTCCAGCGTGGCGGACCACTGGTACACGAGAACCTGAAATTTGTCCTTGTCGGAAGCGCGATGGGTGCGTTCCTATTCGGTGTCGCAGGCATATTACCGGTCTATCCAATGATTGTAATCGTGTTGGCCGGACTGGCGTTTTTCGCCTGGGTCTACGAACGGCGGTTGCTGCAGACGAGTTACGATGTCGAGATCGTACTCGCTGTCGACGGTGAGGGAACGGAACTGAAGCGAGATATCGATACCTCCACCGGTACAAACTATGCAACAACACTTGGATCAGTGATAACGATCGAAGCGACTGCATATTCGCCCTATCCAAAATCAGATACATCCGACCTCGAAGCTATTCTTTCCGATCTCGATGATCAAATTTCGGATTTCAGTTCCGACTGACGCCCACTGGACGAGTCGGGAATGGACCAAACGTGATACTTATACGCTGAACAGGCGCAATACCGCGGCCTTCAGGCCGTGGATACGCGCCGTCACTTAGTGACACATTCCACCGGCACCGACAGGCCCGGATATTCCACCGTTCTCAAACCTAATCTTTATAAAAGAAACGGGTATAAGTGGTTATACAGGCGTTTAGAATGCTGGAAGTCCACCGCACCCATCGAGCGAAAATCCGCAACCACGGACAGGTAGAGGACTCGCTCGACCGGCACGGATGGTCGGCCAGCAAACTCTGGAACGTCGCCAACTACCACTCCCGGCAAGTCTGGGAGGAGACGGGCGAGATTCCCGACCACGGCGACCTCAAAGACGAGTTGAAAGGTCACTCAAAATACAAGGGACTGCACAGCCAGTCCAGTCAGCGCGTTCTGGAGGAACTCGCTGAAGCCTTCAATTCGTGGTACGGAAAGAGAAAGTCCGATAATCGAGCGAATCCGCCCGGCTACCGCAAGAAAAACTACTACGACGACGATGGAAACCGCGTTCACGAAGAACACCCTCGCTCAACTGTGACGTGGAAGCAGAACGGCATCCGGCACGATAGAAAGAACAATCGTGTTCGCCTCTCAAAGGGTGCGAGTCACAAGGAACACCCGAAAGCGTGGGAATACATCCTTGTCGAGTACGAAATGCGCCCCGGCGTCACCGTCGAGAACGTACAACAGGTTCGGGCCGTCTACGACAAGGCGAAAAAGCGGTGGGAGCTCCACCTCGTCTGCAAAGACGAAATCGAGACGCCCACAGCCCCCGGCAACGAAACCGCTGGCGTTGACCTCGGCATCTGTAACTTCGCCGCTGTTGCGTACAGCACCGAGCAAGCCGACCTCTACCCCGGCAACCGCTTGAAACAGGACGGGTACTACTTCCCGAAAGAAATCGCCAAGTGTGAGGATTCGGGGGGCAAACGGGCCACTCGACTCCACGCGAAGTGGTCGGAGCGCCGCACTCACTTCTTCCACTCGTTAGCGAAACACATTGTCGAGCGGTGTGTCAAGCAAGAAGTGGGCCGAATCAACGTCGGGAAACTCGCTGATGTCCGCGAGGACGAGAACGGAAACTCGAAGAACTGGGGGAAGCACGGCAATCTCGACCTGCACGGGTGGGCGTTCGACAGGTTCCCGAACATCCTCGAATACAAGGGGAAAGTCAAGGGAATCGAAGTCGTAGAAGTGTCAGAGCGCGACACGAGTAAGACGTGTTGCGTCTGCGGTAGAGAAGACGACAGTCAGCGTGTCGAGCGTGGCTTGTACGTGTGTGAGGAACACAATGATGCGTTCAACGCTGACGTGAATGGGGCGGAGAATATCCGTCTCGACATCAACGAAAGTAACTCCGAGTCTTCGGCCAGTTTGGACGAGGATAGGAGTACCGGCTGGTTGGCTCAGCCTTCAGTCTACCTTCATGACCTCACCCGAGGATTCCAACCTTGGGCAGAGGTGGTAGACTGCAAACCGTAATATCCCAACTCAGCGGTGCGGTTCCGTGGGATTCCTCCGCCTTCAGGCGGAGGAGGAAGTCAATCCGAGGAGTATATGTTACTTCAACATTCCAGTTGTAACATAGTAATGAAACTGGTCTACGCAGCGGACGTTCCCAACGGCAGGGATCGAGTCTATGCGCGGATTATAACCGAAGCCGACCACAGAGCAGGGACGCTGCCGAAAATCAAGTTTGGAACGCTTGCAAAAGAATATATCGAACTCGAACCCGTGAAAAATAGCGAACGGACCGCTGGGGTGATCGAACTCGATGAGATCGACAGATACTACGTGACAGAAATTGTAGAAGATTTCGAAGAACGACCGATTGATGGATTTGTGTCCGAACTGGTCGAGCGAACGCCATATCCGAGAAAACAGGCAGAAGTGATCGTGACACATGGGTGGTTCGGGATGTCGACGGGCGAATCGATCCGGGTGATCAATCAGCATCTTCGCGACATTTACGAGGAACGTACGCTCGAAGAGTTCGAAGAAACCCTGGGAGAAATAAACCAGATGCAAAAGCAAATCGAAAATGCACTTGAGTACCCGGTGAACGTTTGATGGATACGGTTTCGATCGGCTTTGATGAGACAATAATTAAGTATCAATACGGGAAATGCAATACGTCGAAACAGATGGGGTCGTAACCGACGACGGCTGTAGTCAGCTACCAAAATAATCTATGGACAGCGAACAGAGTATCGCGGTCACACGGCTTGCTCGAGCGGGTGAAGACGGTTCCGAAACAATCGGTATCCGACGGTCTTCGGGGATTGCGTTACAGCATCGGATTGGGTTGGACTCGCCTATATCTACGATTGGTTTCCTTGGAGCAATACGACAGGCTAGCCGGATTGGGAGGTTGATCGACTCGATTTCGGAGTCGGTATCTGATCGTGTTTCACACCGGCCGCAGGTACCGCTGGTCTATGCCTCACGTCAATTCGAAGATGAGGAGACAACGACGCCGGAAGAAACCCAGCCCTATCGATCCGAAAAGAGATACGACAGGTTGAATTGGAGAGCGGAATTCCGGTCGCATCCCGGGAGGCAGAGATCCACGAGCTTTTCGGGTACTGGGTTCGACGACAAACCCACTGGCGGCGAGCAATTTGATTCCGAAGCTCAGGGCGAAAACGCCACTGGTACCGAGACTCAATCAGATCTGATGGAGACGGTACGGCCAGCCACAAACGTCAGCCGCTTCAGTGAGAGTTCACTTGTTTTCCGTCGATTGTCCGGCAAAACGGACGCCACATCGACGACGAATCCACGCGGAACGAATTTTCCACTCCGACCGACAACCGATGAAAAGCCCGACCAACATTCCGTCTCTGATCTGCACCCGAGTGAACCCCATCGAACTCACGAACAGCGATTGCAGACGCTCAATATCTCCGCTAGAACTCGATCGGAATCGACGGCCTCAGCTACAGACGACCGACAGCCTCCCAACTCACCCACACAGTCAGTAACGACGGGAAGTCGGTCACTCGAGAACGCCAGTATTGATCCGGCGGGAGACGGCATTTTTCGCTATAGTGAATCAGTCACCTCGGAAACGCCAGACGGCAACGGCACAAAAATAGACGATAATCAGCCAAGGGCGGATTCGACCGACACCAGAAGACAGTCGACCGACCCGTCGTCGGCCGAGCAGTCCGAACGCACAGTTGCCAGAGCTAGGCTTTCGCGTCTGGGTCCTGGGGCCGCCTCGGGACGACCTGACACCGAACGGACCTCGTTTCACCCACACCAATCGATTATCGAGCGACGGATACTCGAGTCGGTGGATCGCACCCAAACCGGTTCTGGCCCGTCGGGAGAACTGACTACTCGAGCAGCGTCAGCCCGACAGGTATCGGGCGAAGTGGATGGGCTGTCGGACCAATCGAAAGCTACCGATCGGCGAGAGACCCGCGAATCGATCCTGTTGACTCGAAAGACGGCGCTTGTGCGCCTCTCGATGCGACCGGTCTCCCACCATCGCCCCCAGACCGACGCAGTCGAAACGGACGTGAAACCGTCGTCGGTGAGACGCCTCCCCTCGAGTCCGATACGACAGCGTGGGTCCCCAGACGCGAGACGTAATCGGGCGAGTGTATCGACCGAACGCGCTGGAAGCGATCGGTCGTCGACCCACGGAGTGGCCCACTCTACGCAGGAGATCCAGACACCAATCGAGTCTACTGATACTATCGGACGGAACTGTCTGATCGCCACCCCGTGGCGGCGATTCACGACGTACGTCCGGCAGTATGAGTCGACCGTCGACTCTGTCCACGCTCGAGGGCTCGATTCCGTTCTAGCCGACCGCAAAACACCGTTCGTTCGATTGCATCGAGGGGCCAGCCCTCGTTCACTCCGGACACACACGCAAGCACACGTTGACTCCTCACCGGCAGAACGTAATCGCACGACGACAGCCAGCGATAGTCGGCCAAGCGAATACGAAACGGCAGCTATCGGACCATCGTTATCCTATTTCCAACGCCAGCGTGCAGACCAAACTACGACTGAGGAGACCGAACTCGACCCAACTGGGTCGGACAGTGGTGATGTCCTCCGAGTCAAGAGTGAGAGTCCAGTCGAACGTGCCATATCGCATCCGATACAACAGCGGAGGCCCTCGATGCCGACCTCTGGGGCGGACCGTGCGTCGAAACCGCTCGATCGCAGACCGGCGAGCGATCGACCGGCAACCAGTCATGACAGATCGTATGGGGCGGGGCACGATCAGGCGAATGAATCGACCGAACACACTGGAAGCAAGCGGGCCTCGAACCACGGCGGAATCGAGTCTGCACAGGAACGATCGGCATCGACCGAGACTGCTAGGTCGACCGCCGAATCTACTCCTATTCGAAGACTCGGTCCCGACTCTACTGAGCACAAAACGCCGTTCGTCCGATCACGTGGAGGGATCGACTATCGCACGTCCATCCTTCGGACGCGCTCGCACCAACATGCAGATTCATCAGCGGTAGTGCGTGATCGGACGACGACCGCCAGTGATGCTCGGCCGGACGAACGCGAAACGACGTTCATCGGACCGTCGGTATCATATCTACTGTCTGAGCGTACAGCACTGGCTTCGGCCGACGAATCTGAATATGGCCCGATTGACTCACCCGCCGGTGACATCCCAGAATTCGAGCGTAACACTCGAGCCGAACGTATCACACCGACGAACACAGACCACTCGACACAGGAGACAGCAGACGAACGGTCGAACGGTGCTCGGGACTCCACACAGCCAACACAGAGTCGCGAGCAATTGCGGCCCGATAGCAGCCACACAGATATATCGACGACAGAATTCATTCGAAGGGAGCGACCGACCATCCGTCCGGAGCGGACTCCGATATCTGGGCAACATCCTGACAAACCGACGCAGGCAGTTGGGTCACATCCTACCGAGTGGCGTTCCTGGTCAAGTCTACAGGCTGTGTTGGATGGCGATGCCCAATTGGACTCTGGCATCGACGATCCGTCCGGAACCAACAGCAAAGCCACTCTGGGACGGCTAAACCTACAAGAACGTACGTCGATAGGGACGTATGGTTTCCAGCGAGCGACTCATCTGCCGGGTGGTTCGCCAAACCGGGACGATATTACCGTCAATCGAGAGCCATCCGAACGCGTACAGATTGACCGCTTCTCGGGGGAGAACAGACACCCCGAGTCGTCTCGACTGTCAGCACGTACTGGATCAACCACGGCGGACACGACCTCGTCCGTATCACTGTCGATACCTTCGAGGGGTTCTACCCCAGATAGTGTCGAACCAACCGCCGACCAAACGACCTCACGAGTTGACGTCGGTCCCGGCTTAGGTAGTGTCGGTGCTAGCATTCTCGTCTCACGGACGGCAACAGACGCTACAGTCGGCCCTGCTGTAGGCTCACTCCTCCGATCGAGTCAGCAACAGCAACACAGTCACGATGAGACGACTTTCGACGACCCGAAGCGGTCGACATCCCAACGAGTCCACCGGCCGACGATGACGGTTGCGAGACTCGAAGGTGAACCCAGTACGGGAGACGATACCCAATCGGCCCCATCGCTGAGTACGGAACTGACTGGCCGTTCGACGCGTACCAAACCGAGAGGCCTCGAGAGCCGAGACGCAACGAAACCCTCGACCGAATCGACAGCAGCCACGACCTCGAGTCCCGACGAAGACGTCACAAAGGAACGCCCGCTTCCGACTCCCTCCGACAATCTGCCGTCGGAGACGTCGCAGCGTGCTCAACTGGTGGGGCGAAATGAGTCCCCGGAACGTAGGGAGTTGACACAGAGAGCCAGCCAGCCTCAAACGGTAGGGGACAACCGAACCGAACCGGCCGTTTTACTTCAGCGATACCCGATACGGACTGCTACCAATACGAGCCACCCCCGTGGGATGTCGACACAGCCAGCAACGTGGGGACACAGACTGCAGGAACGGTCGGGTTCGGATCAACGAGAACAGCCGGACGAGTCAGATGGAGACGCTGGACAGCACCCTGTGCCGAGTGTCACGTGGGATAGACGACACACAACAAAACCGGAGTCAAGCGATCGAGTCGACAGACCGACTCGTGTGCAGCCTCGAACCGAAGCGACGAAGTTAGACGTCGGGGAGAGAGCGAACGAACCAGACGGGAACACAGCGCGTGAGAGTCACACAACGCCAAGACACAAGCGACGTGAGGGTAAACTACCACAGCCAGGCCCACCCACAGTCGGCTCTCGGTCGCTTCGGTTGTTGACTTCATCCGCTGTGAGCAACTCGACGGACACCGGTACCGACGTTCCAGCCTCGAGGGGTCCCGATCGATCTCACACCCAGCTTACGGTTCTGAGTCAGCACCAGCCAGTAGCGGCCACGACCGATGGGCCGGACGAGAACCCAAGACCGCTCACGAACGAAACGGTTGAAACTGAGCCCCGAGACGAGCTACGGCCAGTGGTTGGTACGCAGACGAATAACAACCGATCGACCGGAACGGGACAATCACGTACCGATCCAGTCAGTGCTCGCGACAGTGACAGACATCAACCCCGAGCGACGCGCACATCGTCGGTTTCGACGCGACAAGGTCCCTCTCGAGACGGCAGCCCAGCGGCCTCGAGACAACCGGATCGAACACCGCTGGCCAAGACGGCACCGCCGCTTGAGTCGACCAAGCCGACCGCACCTACGGTCGACAGCCATGATAATCGGCCCGACGACGAGGCAGCCGAGCCGAATGCTCGAGACGCGTCGCACTCGGGGACAGGTTCGAGAGAGCGCGAGACGACAGTATCGTCAGATGACGACACTGGCTCCGAACGCCACCCAACCAAAGAAGGCTCGAGGACCGAACACGCCAGAACGACGGCGACTTCGGGTCAAATAGCCGATTCGACGGAACAGATTGGAACCGATCGTCTCGGGGTAGTGTCTCGGAGAGACGATAGTTCCGCGTTGCCGGTGCTCACCGCTCCATCCGATCAGTCCTTAATCGGAAATACCGGAACGCAGTTGCTGCGTCGAGCCCCGATTCACAGCGGCTCACAATCGGGCCACCACCGCCTGCGTGCCAGCCAATCGGACACCCGGTTCGGACAGATGGATGCCTCAGCACACGCTGAATCGGTGCCATCGGGTCGGGCGACACCACAGTATGTCCATCGCCCGGTTGGTCCGTCCACACCGGACCTCCAAGAGACTGCCCCCACACCGGCCGAGACGATACCGATAGCCCGACCAGCCATCTCGAGGAGTCAGGGGCGAAACTCGGCTCGACCAACCAGCATGCCACTTCGCTTACCTGCAAATGGCTCTGCAATGCGTTCGGACGGCCCGACAGCGTCATCCTCGTGGGAGATGGACACAATACCTCGTCGGCGACCCCCACTGGCCAGAGACTTGGGACAACGCGACGGTTCCGAGACCGAAAGCAGTGTACTCACTTCTGGACTCCCGCCAGGCCCACAGTTGAACTACCCGGCAGGGCCGTCGACAGACGCCCGAGCGACGGATACATCGACGGCAGGACAGTCGACCGACGCACCGACGACCGAGAGGACAGCAACAACCGCCTCGAGACGTCCATCGACAGCCAGCCTGCATACAGCCCAACAAGCCGCGTCATCACCACCGGCGCTATCGCCGTC
>LKMM01000062.1 GCA_001563885.1 Natrialbaceae archaeon B1-Br10_E2g27 | reverse complement strand
GACGGCGAGCAGCGAGGCCTGCCATTTGGATTCGCCGTTGAGCGCGAATTCACCCGAGCGGTCCTCGAGAATGCCGATCGTGTGGCCGCCGTCGCCATCGCCACCACCGAGGACGCCGCCATCCTCGAGACAACCTGCAACTGATGCGAACATCGCCGCCGTCCCCCCAGCAAGTGCCTGTCGGCGAGAGAGTGGCGTATCGCTCATTTGTGGTCACCCCCGAGATCCGAACCGTATTCGTCACTTTTCGTTGTGTAGTTAGCCTGCACCACTTTGGCAAATGTATGTCCAACCATCTGTCGAGATAGCCGAGACAAGCAACAATATAAAAGTATTTCCTAAAAACCATTTGGTTTCAGTTGAACTCTACGGTATACCTTCAGTTTCAATATACGATACGCAGATCCTAATATAGTGATCAAAAGTTTCATTTTGAGAGGTATAAATCTGTATCAACTTAGTTTTGACTCGAGTGTCCGTAACCGCTACCAATAGTATTCGGTCAGAAAAACATCTCGATTCCGCGGACGGCAATCACTGATGGTTAAATAATAGAAAGCCAATACTTTGTCCCCGATTGAGGCGGTTCGTCGCTCGGGCGCGCCGGCTCACAAACTGGGGAATTTCAGCCAAATGATAATGCTTCCTATGTGTCCGAGATATCGATTGTGCCGACGCAAACGCAGGTTGATACTACGTTATCACCACATCCCGGCACGATGTACAGACCAGGAGCGGTAGCTGGGAGGGCACTCGGCGTATCGACCGAGACAGGATTATTACACCCAGTGTGTCAAGATAACCCACGATATTAAGATCATTTGACCTGTATAATTAATTTCTTCTATTAGGGTCTATCGGATCAAACACCGGCTCTTGGTGGTTTCTGGGCCGTTGTCCTCATTTCGCGCCCGTTTTGAATATAGCTATTCGTTCAATTATCTCTGCGAGAAGTGCGTTACAATCACCTGAAATTTGCATAATATGATAATACGTGTACACGAGAGAGTCCGTCGAGAGCGATATTCCCTCGTCCGAACGCAATTACCCGGGTGATCGATACACTGCGACTAGATAGATCGCTATCGCGATGACGACGATCGTCGCTCCCGGACGAAGTTCGTAGGTCCAGGAGACCGAAATACCCGATAGCACGGCGGTCACTCCGATGACGACGGACGTATACAGTGCCTGCCGGAAACTGGCCGCAAGCAGTGATGCAGCCGCGACGGGGACCACCAACATCGCTGCGACGAGGATCACCCCGAGAATTTGCATCGCGCCGACGATCACCAGCGCGGTCAGAACCACCAACAACCCATTGTAGCCCGGAACGTTAAACCGGGCAACGTGGGCCGCCTCTTCGTCGAAGGTGATGTAGACCAGCGGTTTATACAGGACGGTAACCGCCAGGACGACGACGAGGGTCAGTACCGCCATCAGCCCGACGCTACGGTCGTCCGTGATCGAAATATTGCCGAACAGATAGCTGTTGATGTCGACGAACGCAAATCCACCACCGATATCGATAAACAGAGTCCCAACCGCGAAACTCCCCGTAAGCATGATCGCGATGGGGACGTCGCCGTAGGATCCAGTCCGATCTGCAAGCCCCTGAACGGCGAGTGCACCGAGTACGGCCACCACGATGGCAACCAGCAACAGGCGGAAATCCCACCCGGATGCACCCATGATGAGTGTTCCAAAGGCAACGCCTGCAAATGCAGTATGGGCGAGCGTTTCGCCGATGAGCGCCATCTCTCGATGGACCAGAAACGTTCCGATGAGCGGGCCGATGATCCCGATAAAGACGCCGGTCGTGACCGTATTCCAGAGGAACCCATAACACCCAAACTGGGAGCCAAGCGCCTGACTGGCCGAACAGCTGTACTCGAAAAACCGACTCGGCATCACGCCGAAGGCGATCGGAAAGAAGACGGTAACAAGCGAGATCCCGATGGCGACGATAGCCACCCAGATTGCGTCCTCACGTCGCCCGCTCATTGCTCGGAAGGCCGGTCAAAAACGTTGTCCGCGTTCGTCCACCCCGAATACAGCGGTGGGCGTTTGCCATCCCCTCGAGTAGCTGATTCGAGAAGTTCGGTGGCCGGACCCACCGAGTGGACGGTTCGGTTGAGACACGCGATTCGGTCGGTGTGTGTCCTGACGGCGTGTAAATCGTGTTCGATCAGGACGATCGTCATCCCTCCGTCGTTGAGTTTACCCAACAGGGTGAAAAACTCCTCTCGAGCAGTGGCATCGATACCGACGGTCGGCTCGTCGAGCGCCAGCAGGTCGGCATCGGATGCCAGCGCACGTGCGATAAATACGCGTTGTCGTTGCCCGCCGGAAAGCCGTGAGAGTCGACGGTCCTCGAGGTCTTCGATGCCGACGGTTTCTATTGCCTCCTCAACCTGGGTGTGGTCGGCCTCGTCGAACCAACCGAACGGCGAGTGGGGGTATCGACCCATCGCGACCACCTCGCGGACGGTGATCGGCATGGTGTCGCCGTTCCGTGAGGACTGCTGTGGGACGTAGCCGATCCGACCCCCCTCAGCAAACGATTCGACCGGTTCTCCGAACACCGTTATCCGTCCGTTGTCGGGGGTATGAACCCCAAGAATGAGTTTGAGAAGCGTCGTTTTTCCCGAACCGTTTGGCCCGACGAGCCCGAAACACTCGCCCGTCTCGATGGTTAGCGAAACAGTAGACACTGCGGGCGTCTCTCCATAGCTGAAGGTCACGTCGTCGACGTCGATCGCTACCGTCATCACTCCCCACCCAGTGCCTTCTTGAATGCGGGAAGGTTGATCTCCCGCATCTGGCCGATGTAATCCCCATAGCCGTCGTCGCTCCACGCCTCGACGTAGCTCTCGGCCGGAGTGACCATCGCCGTTTCCGTCGCATGCTCGGATTCGGAGACGATCGCCTCGGCGGTTCGCTCCCCGTCGAAGTAATCCCACAGGACGTACTCGATTTCGTATTCGTCGATTAGATCGACGGCGGCCGCGATATCCGTACTCGAGGGCTCGTCGTCAGGCGAGAGCCCAACAGGCGTTTCGATCTCGAAGCCATATCGCGTTCCAAGATAATTAAACGAGTCGTGTGCGCCCAACACGACGAAATCGTGGTCTCGGTCGGTGAGTTCCGACCGAAACTCCCCGTGTAACGCCTCGAGTTCGTCGATATACGTGCCGGCGTTGTCCTCGTAGACCGACTCATTGTCGGGATCGAGTTCGATCAACCCATCACGGATATTTCGGACGCCATCCTGTGCCAAGACGGGATCGGAGAAGAACTTCACGTCGAGTAAGCCGTGGTCGGGCTCGAGTGGTTCGTCGCCGTGGTTGTCGACGGTTACGGTAATCGGCGCTGACTCCCAGGCACGTTCGTCGCCTTCCCAGAGTTCGAAATACACGCCGACGATGTCGGTTTCGTTCCCTTCGAGACGGATATACTCGTCGTGAGCTTCGAGTTCGAGGCTCTCTGTCGAGTCTCTGTCGTCGATTCGGGCGTCGACACGGTAGCTGTCTCCATCGAGTGGAAACCGCTCGTTGGCCCCGTCGAGAAATCGCGTCCGGAGTTCGAGCACTGCCCCCGGCTCGAGCGTCGGGACGGTTCCATGCCAGTGATCGAAGTGATAATAGGCGACGACCTGGCCGCTGTCTCGGTCGATAAGTTCCAGTTCTGCGACGGAGCCATACTCGTGGTCTGTGGAGTCGTGGTCGTAGGCCTCGTGGTGGTCACTTTCGTATTCGAGTAACTCGATGCCCTCGAGGGCGTCGATGAGCATGACATCGTCGTCGTAGTTCGCCTCGATTTCGCCTGCGGCGTCTTCGGCCCAGGGTTGAAAGCCGTCTGCATCCAGGTAGACGAAGGCGTCAGCCTCGACGATCTCCGGTAAGAGATTCGTCGGTGGTTCCCAGCCATGACCGTGTTCGCCAGCCGGGACGGCAGTGTCGATGGTAATCGCCTCGCCGGCAACGTTTCGAGTGAACTCATACAGCGTAAAAAACGAGGTAAAAACCCGAGGACCGCTCGATCCGGGATTATCGGATCCAAGACACCCGGCCCCCCCAGCCAGCACGAGCGCGCTCCCGGTTGCAAGGAAGTCGCGTCGAGATCCGTTCATAGTATGCACAGACGAGTGAATAGTATTATAGCTACGGATCAGGACCTGCTGGCTTCCTGAAAATGTTACTCTTCGAGGATTGAAACTATGGGAGGAACTCGGCGAGTAATAAAACGATTTATTCGGACGGCCACACGAGTGGGAAACCATGGGAGACAGTATCGAACGAATCAGTCTCACGATACCGACTCACTTAGTCGAGGACCTCGACGATGCGGTCGAGACGTGGGAGTACTCGAGTCGGTCGGAGGCGTTCCGGGATGCGCTTCGAATGTTTCTTTCGAGCCTCGAGTTCCAATCGGACCTCGAGACGGCCCACTGTGGATCGATCACCACGATATACAGACACGGTGATCACAGCATCACCGACGAGATGCTCGAGTTACAACACGAGATGAGCGATCTGATCATTGCAACCCAACACGTCCACTTAGATTCACACCTGTGTCTAGAAACGATGGTGGTCAACGGGTCGGGCGAGCAAATCAAACAGTTGGTCAACTCGCTTCGAGCCTTAGATGGGATGGAACAGGTCCAGTTTACGAACGTGTAATGTTCAAGCGTCCAATATATGGGTGGCTGGGAGAACTAACGGGCAAATTTTGGTACTCCGGCGTAGGTTTACGTCGGGCGTGTGTTTGCACACAAGTATGGTGATAGACATTGACACCACTGGGTTCGGCTATCGGGCCGACGTGATCGACCGATGAGCGACCTCGTTCCGGGCGAGTTATTGCCCGCCGACGAACCGATTTCGATCAACGACGGCCGAGAAACCGCTAGTGTGACCGTCGAAAACACAGGCGATCGACCGGTACAGGTCGGCTCTCACTTTCATTTTTTCGAGACGAACCCCGGCCTCGAGTTCGACCGCGAAAACGCCTATGGAATGCGTCTTGACATCCCGGCGGGGACGGCTGTCAGGTTCGAGCCTGGGGTCGAACGTGACGTCGACCTCGTGGCGATCGGCGGCGATCGAATCGTCCACGGGATGGGTGGACTGGTACAGGGAGCGTTAGACGACGAGGAGATCAAAGCTCGAGCGATCGAACGCGCGAAGGCTCGAGGCTACATGGAGGGCGAGCAATGAGCCGCGATCTCGAGCGTCGCCAGTATACGGACTTATTTGGCGCGACTGAGGGCGATCGGGTTCGACTCGGTGATACGAACCTGCGTGCGGAAATCGAAGCCGACCACGGTGTTCCCGGCGAAGAAGCGGTCTTCGGTGGCGGAAAGACGATGCGTGATGGGATGGGAATGCAGTCGGGGACGACCCAGGCCGAAGGGGCACTCGATTGGGTGTTTACGAACACCGTCATCATCGACCCTGTGTTGGGCGTCCGCAAAGGTGACATCGGCGTCCGGGATGGCAAAATCGTCGGCGTCGGGAAGGCCGGCAACCCGGACACGATGGACGACGTCGATATGGTGATCGGGCCGAGCACGGACACCGTGCCGACAGACGGTCTGATCGCGACGGCTGGTGCCTTAGACATCCACGTCCACTTCAACAGCCCGCAACTGGTCGACCACGCGCTTGGCTCGGGCGTAACGACGATGCTCGGTGGCGGCTACGGTGGCGGCGCAACCACCTGTACGCCCGGCCCTGAGAATATCAAACGATTCCTGCAGGCAAGCGAGGACTGGCCGGTCAACGTCGGTTTTTACGGGAAAGGCAACAGCTCCAAGCCCGAAGCACTGATCGAACAGATCGAAGCCGGTGCCTGCGGGCTCAAACTCCACGAAGACTGGGGGTCGACACCTGCTGCAGTCGACACCTGCCTCGAGGTTGCAGACGACGAAGACGTTCAGGTCTGTATCCACACCGACACGTTAAACGAATCGGGCTTCGTCGAGGACACCTTCGACGCGATCGATGGCCGGACGATCCATACGTTCCACATCGAGGGCGCAGGTGGTGGTCACGCCCCCGACGTCCTCGAGTTGATCGGCCACGAGCACATGCTGCCGTCGTCGACGAACCCGTCGATGCCGTATACGGTCAATACGTTCGACGAACACCTCGATATGGTGATGGTCTGTCATCATCTCAATCCAGACGTTCCCGAGGACGTCTCCTTCGCTGAATCCCGAATTCGGGCGGAGACGATCGCCGCCGAGGACGTCCTTCACGATACGGGTGCAATCAGTATGATGACCTCTGACTCCCAGGCGATGGGCCGGATGGCCGAAGTCATCAGTCGAACCTGGCAGACCGCCCACAAGATGAAAGCCCAGCGTGGGCCACTGCCGGCAGACGAGGGAACGGATGCTGACAACGCCCGGATCAAACGCTACGTCGCGAAATACACGATCAACCCAGCAATTACGGCGGGGATCGACGACTACGTCGGCAGCTTAGAGCCGGGCAAACTCGCCGACATCGCGCTGTGGGATCCGGCCTTCTTCGGTATCAAACCGGAGTACGTCATCAAGGGTGGCTTCCCAGTCTGGTCGCAGATGGGCGAGGCAAACGGCTCGCTTATGACCTGCGAACCGGTTATTGGCCGCGAGCGTGCTGGCGCACAGGGGCGAGCGAAACACGGTCTCTCGATGACGTTCGTCAGCGAGGCGGCGTACGACAACGGTGTCGGCGACGCCTACGATCTGAAGACGCCGGTACGGCCGATCAGCGCAACGCGGTCGGTCGGCAAATCCGACATGGTCCACAACGACCACTGTCCCGAAGACATCGAGATCGATGCCCAGACGTTCGAGGTCCAGGTCGACGGTGAACATGTCACCTGCGAACCTGCCGAAGAAATTCCACTTGCCCAGCGATACCTGCTCTAATATGCGACAAACCACATCACCACAGCCACCGACGAATCCAACAGCAATGACAATCCGACCAGCTACCGAAACAGCCCTCTCTACGGCGGTGATTCGCCGATGATGCTCTCACCGAAGGAGATGGAGCGACTGACCGTCTTCATGGCCGCCGAACTCGCTCGCCGGCGGAAAGAACGTGGCGTTAAACTCAACCACCCCGAGACGGTCGCCTACATCTCCGATTGGTGCTGTGAGGCTGCCCGCGAGGGCAAATCAGTCTCCCAGATCCGCGCCGAAGCCACCCAGTTGCTCACCCGCGAAGACGTCATGGACGGTGTCCCCGAGATGGTTGGGATGATCCAGGTCGAACCCGTCTTCCCCGACGGGACGAAACTCGTTACGGTACACGACCCAATCAGAGCCGACAGCCGCGACCAACTCGAGGTCGTCGACCCAAGCCCCGGTGCGGAACTCGACGTCGAGAGCGAGGAGGCCTAGATGGGGTACCGAGACGTCGCAAAAGTCGGCCTCGGTGGGCCGGTCGGCTCCGGGAAGACGGCGCTTGTCAAACGGCTCGTCCCCGAACTTGTCGAACGCGAGTACAACGTCGGCGTCATCGCAAACGACATTATGACCCAAGAAGACGCCGACGTGTTCCGGGAGTCCTTTGCCGACTTGCTCCCCGAAGACCTGATCGAGGGCGTCGAGACTGGTGCCTGTCCGCATACGGGGATCCGTGAAGATCCCTCGATGAACCTCGCGGCGGTCGATGAGTTCACCGAACGCCATCCCGACCTCGACGTTGTCCTGATCGAAAGCGGCGGGGATAACCTCGCCGCGACGTTCAATCCCGAACTGGCCGATTACTTCCTGTTCGTTATTTCGGTCGCCGAAGGCGAGGACATCCCACGCAAGCGAGGGCCCGGTGTCACCCAGGCCGACCTGCTCGTGATCAACAAGACTGACCTCGCTCCACACGTCGACGCCGACTTAGACGTGATCGAAGCCGACACTGACGAGGTTCGGGGCGACGATCCCTACGTCTTTACCGACTGCAAGGCCGGTGAAGGTATCGAGGCAACCCTCGAGCACATCGAGCGGGAGGTGCTGTTCGCGTGAGCGTTGGGACTGGAGCAGACCCAGTTCCGTTACCGCCGGGCTTTGAGACCTACGCCGACGAAGCGCTCGCGCAGGCTCCCGCCGGTGGGCCAGGAAAAAACGGGCTGCTCGAGGCTACGTTCGCCCGTGAGGGTGAGAAGCCAACGCGGCTGCTTCGGGATCACGTCAAGGTTCCCTACCACCTCACCGGCACGCTCTCGAGCGATCCCGCGCCGGGGTTGACCACACTCGTCGCCCAGGAGCCGACAGGTGGAATCGTTCAGGGTGACCGCCACCGGATGGTCATCGACGCGACCGACGGCTCACGCGTACACGTCACCACACAGAACGCGGCGAAAGTCCACAGTATGCACTCGAATTACGCCCACCTCGAGGTTTCGCTGTCGGTCGGCGAGGGGGCCTACCTCGAGTACCTGCCGGGGGCGACGATTGTCAACGAGGACGCCCGGTGTCTCCAGACGGTTTCAGTCGAGCTCGCCGATGACGCGGTTGCGGTGGTCTGGGACGTGCTTGTCCCCGATGGGCTGACCGACCACGCACCTTTCGAGTTCGACCACTATCATGCACGCGTCGAGGCCGAACACGACGGTCGACTGATCTGTGCCGACGCCGTCGATCTCCGCCCTGCAGAACGCGATCCGCGCGATCCGGCAAGCGTCGGCGAGTACGAGGTCATTGGCTCGTTGTACGTGTTTGCACCGGGAGGCGGGGAACAAACGCCGGGTCTCGAGGAACTGGTCGACGGTATCGCCGACCGACTCGAGGCGGTCGAGGATACCCACGGTGGCGTCTCGAGGCTGCCCCAAGAATCGGGGGCGCTCGTTCGCGTCCTTGGCTACCGGGAGGCGGACGTCACCGCCGCGCTTCGTGAGGCGTGGGAGGAAATACGACAGGGGACACTGGGGGTCGGCACGCCAGCCGACCGGCGATACTGATGGAACGAATCGACGGCATCGTCGGCAACGTCCACGCCGACTCTGACCTCGCCGCCACGCGAGACGACCACGCCGACGCCGGCACACTCGAGCGCGTCGTTCTCGATGCCGACAACCGCCGTCGCTCACGGTTTCGGGCGACGACCGACGCAGGGACGGATGTTGGCGTTATCGTCGAGAAGGCAGCCGTCTCGGCAGGAGATGTCTTACTCGCTGCGGACGACCGGATGATCGTCGTCGCCTTCGAGCCACTCGAGGCACTCGCCCTCGAACTCCCTGAGCCGACCGACTCGACACTCGAGGCTGCCGTCGAACTTGGCCACCGGATCGGCAACCAACACTGGGATTTAGCCGTCGAGGACGGGACCGTGTACGTCCCCCTCGAAGCCGACCGCCACATCGTCGAGCGGGTTATCGATGACGTCGTTCCCGACGCAACTCTCGAGGCCGTAACGGTCGAGGCCGATCTGTTCGTGACCGACCTCGAGCACACAGAGCATACCCACGGCAGCGATCACACTCATACTCACGGCGGTGACCACGAGCATACGCATGGCGACCACAGCCACGAACACAGCCACGGCGATGGTCATAACGATACACACGAGCACACACACGCCGACGACCACGGTGAGCAAGACACATGACCACACCGACGCCAGCGACGAGTGAGGTGACAGAGACGGCATCCGCCGCCTTCCTCTCGGCGCTTCGACTGGCTGATTCGTTTCTGCCGGTCGGGGGCTATACCGCTTCGTATGGCCTCGAGCAGTATTTAAACGAAGGACGAATCGAAGACAGCGAGGACTTACGGGAACTGATCGAAGCCTACCTTCGACGGGTCGTCGGCCCCTGTGAAACCGTCGCATTGGCCAATGCACACACCGCAAGCGAGGTCGCCTCGCTCAGCGATCTTTGGGCGGTCGACGAACGTCTGTCAGCGGTGACGATGCCTCGAGAGTTCCGCGAAAGCTCGACCAAAGCGGGTGCGAAACTGTGTGAACTGCTTGCGGCAACTGACGTCGACCCAGCCAGTTTCGGATCGGAGCGGACAGCTTTCGACTCCGAAACTGACGACGATACCGAATCGACGGCTGACAATCTCGAGTCGACGACCGAAACCGACCTCGAGTCAGCACTATCTACTGCCATCGCGGCCGATGAGACGCCGGGACACTACCCGGTCGTCTTCGGCGTCGTTGCCCAGCGACGGGGTATCTCACGGCTCGAGGCCTGTCTGGCCCACGCACATGCCTTCGTCACGGGCTTGCTCGGTGCCGCCCAGCGACTCGGCCGCTTTGGGCACACGGAAATCCAGTCAGTCCTCGAGTCGTTACAGCCCGTGATCGTCGAGGTTTGTGAACGCTACGTCGACGAACCGCCGACGGCGATGGTGTCGTTTGCTCCCCTCGCCGAAATCATGGGGATGCGACACGAACGCGCGGGGCGGCGGCT